>NZ_JABXWS010000076.1:0-76283 GCF_015594425.1 Novosphingobium sp. HR1a | reverse complement strand
GGTGGCGGTCTTTAGGCGCGACCTCGGGTAAAGGCGCCCTGCCGACAGCAAGGCAGTTCACGGCCAGAGGTCCCGGATCAAGTCCGGGACGACGTCAGCTTGCCTCTCGCCCATCGTGCCGCCACCGCATATCAGCACCACATCATGACGACGCGGCTTGCCATTGCCCTCCGGATCGAAGATCGCGTGATCCCGTAGCCTACTACTGCGAGCGAACCATGTCGCCCGTCGATCAAGGAACGGATGCAACGATGTCTTACAAACTGTTGATCGATGGAGCGCTGGTCGATGGCGCCTCCGATATCGAGGTCGTGAATCCAGCCACCGGCATTGCCTTTGCCAACGCCCCCCGCGCCGACGAGCAGCAGGCGCAAACTGCCGTCGCCGCCGCCAAACGCGCGTTCCCGGGCTGGGCGGCCCTCGGCTTCGCACAGCGCCGAGGCTACCTCGACGCGCTGGCCGAGGCGATCCGCGCGCGGATCGACGATTTCGCCCGTATACTGACGCAGGAACAGGGAAAGCCCCTGAAGGAAGCCAGGCAGGAAGTTCTCGGCGCCATTGCCGCGCTCGCCTACTACGCGCCGCTCGAACTCGAGCCGCGCATTTTGCGGGACACGGCGGATGAGCGGATCATCGAGCAGCGCTATCCGCTAGGTGTGGTCGCCGCCATCACGCCGTGGAACTACCCGCTGCTACTGCTGATGGTGAAGCTGGCTCCTGCCCTCATCACCGGCAATACCGTGATCGCCAAGCCCGCTCCGACCACGCCGCTCACCACTCTGCTGCTGGGCGAGGTCGCCGCCGAGATCCTCCCGCCCGGTGTCTTCCAGACGCTGGTGGACCAGAACGATCTCGGCGCCCTCCTGAGCGGGCACCCCGACATCGCGCACGTCAGCTTCACCGGCTCGACGCCGACCGGCAAGAAAGTGCTCGGCGGCGCCGCCGACACCCTCAAGCGCTTCACGCTGGAGCTGGGCGGCAACGACGCGGCGATAATTCTCGATGACGCCGATGTCGCCAAGGTCGCACCGCGGATATTCAGCGGCGCGACCACCAATGCGGGCCAGATCTGCCTCGCCGTGAAGCGGGTCTATGCCCCTTACGCGATGATGGATGCGCTGTGCACCGAACTCGCCCGGCTTGCCGGAGAGGCGGTCGTCGGCGACGGGCTGGAACAGGGCACCACCATCGGGCCGATCCAGAACCGCGCCCAGTTCGAGAAAGTCCTTGGCTTCATCGAAGACGCCCGCGCGCAAGGCACAATCGTCGCTGGCGGGGAAGCGCTGCCGGGCGATGGCTACTTCATCGCGCCCACCATCGTGCGCGACCTGCCCGACGATGCGCGCCTCGTACGCGAGGAGCAGTTCGGCCCGGTACTTCCCGTACTGGGTTATGATGATCTCGACGATGCGATCCGCCGGGCCAACGACAGCGACTACGGGCTGGGCGGCACCGTCTGGACCTCGAACGTGGATCGCGGCATCGCAGTCGCCTCGCGCATCGAGAGCGGGACGGTGTGGGTCAACAAGCACCTGGAACTGCCTTTCGACGTCCCCTTCGGCGGCGCCAAGCAATCGGGCATCGGCCGCCAGCAGGGTATCGAGGGCATGGAGGACTTCACCCAGCCGCGCATCGTCAACGTAGCGCTTGGCTGAGGAACGAAACCCGCTCTATTTTTGGCAACACAATGTGCAAATCATTGCGTTTGATAGAGCGGTAAAGGAGGCGGAAAAGGCGCTGGAAACCTTCAGCGGATAAAAATTCCATGGCTACTGCCGCCGTCATTGCCCCTGTTCGCCCTGCCCTTCCCCTCGGCTGCACCTTTGATCCGGAAGACTGGTACGTCCTTGCCCGTCACTGGTATCCGGTCGCTCTCGCGCGTGAAGTGGGCGAGAAACCGGTCGGCACCAGGCTGCTCGACCAGCCGCTGGTGATCTACAAGTCCGGCGACGAAGTCGTCGTCGCGACCAATGTGTGCCCGCATCGCGGGGTGCCGCTGAGTCTAGGGACGCAGCAGGGCGACAGCGTCGTGTGCCCCTATCACGGTCTCAGGTTCGGGGGCGGCGGCAAGTGCGTCCACGTCCCTGCGCACCCCGCGCGCGACATTCCCGAGCGGCTGCACCTGCGCACTTTCCCCAGCTTCGAGCGCTACGGCCTGATCTGGACCTGCCTCGACGCCGAGGGCGATGCTCCCGCGGCGGGCGACATCCCCGACATGCCGCACTGGGACGAGTCCGAATTCCAGCAGATCACCTGCCCCTGGATCGACATCAACGGCTTCGCGGGACGCCAACTGGAAGGCTTTCTCGACGTCGCGCACTTCGCCTTCGTGCATACCGAGACTTTCGCCGATCCCGACAATGCCGAAGTCCCGGCCTATGCGCCGAAACGGACCGAATACGGCTTTGAGGCAGAATACTGGAGTTCGGTAGGCAACTATCCCATCGGCGTCTCTCAGCGCGGAGTTCCCGGATTCAACTGGCTGCGCCATTTCCGCTGCCACCTGCCGTTCACGGCGACACTGGAGATCCATTTCCCCGGCACCGACCGACTGGTCATCATGAACGCCGCTTCGCCGGTCTCGGCCCGGGTCACGCGTCTGTTCGCACCGATCGCCCGCAACTTCGACACCGACCTGCCGGTGCAGGACGTCTACGACTTCAACCAGCGCATCTTCGAGGAGGACAAGGCCATCGTCGAGGCGCAGATGCCCGAATGGCTGCCGCTCGACCCCACCGACGAGGCACATATCCCGGCGGACATGAGTTCGATGACCTATCGCCGCGGCCTCAAGCGCCTCGGGCTAAAACGGTTCTTCGGATACTGACGAGGAGCGCCCGAAGACAAGGATGGGCCTTTCGGGGACGCGCTATCGGACCGGCGGGTGACGGATTGGACCGATCCGGCGCTAATGCGCGGGCGCACACACGGCAGCATGATCGCGGCGACCGAACGTCGCGACAGCGCGCAATCGCCTCATCTTTGCAACCCGGAATGCACCCGTATGCCCGCTCGACCCTCGAAACGCACGCCCTGCCCCGAAAAACACCTTGCGCCTTTTGCAAAGACACTAATCCAGGCGCGTAAAATTGTGTGAAGTTGTGAACTTTACTTTCGTCTATAAAGATTGAAAACAAGCAACACAGCACAGCACGTCTTGAGCGTCCTCCCGATAGAACCATACCGGTTGTTTCGTTTTCCATTTGGTCATCATTTAATACCAACTTGCTCCTCTGGAAAAGCACGTATGGCTTTGAGGAGGTCTGATTATGAAAAGGCACATTATCGGGTTTGTTCTGCTGGGCAGCGCGGCGATTTCGACGCCCGCCAGCGCCGCCATCACCGGCAACGTCAACGCCACCATCGTCCTGACGACCGCCTGCCGGATCAACAATACCGTCGTTCCCGATACGACGACCAACGTGGACTTCGGCACGCTCGATTTCGGGGTACAGAACAGCTACTTCACCCAGGCTACCGCCCAGCTTGTCGGTACGGCCGGAAACGGCATCGCCATTCAGTGCAGCAACGGCACGCAACCGACCATCTCGTTCTCGGCGGGCAATTCGGCGGGATTGGGCACAAGCAATACCGGAACGACCGGCACGCGTTCGATGAAGCATACGACTTCAGCGAATTACGTGACTTACAATCTCTACCGGGACGCCGGAAGCGCGACGCCGATCGTGGCCAATACCGCGATCGCCTTGGCGGCCGACGGCAGCGCGCAGAACGTTACCGTATACGGCACGGCTTACGGCGCTGCGGGGCTGATCACCGGCACCTACAACGATGTCGTCGTCGTGACGATCGCATTCGGCCCTTGAGACCGGGACGGAAGCCGACAGGTACAGGAGCATGCGCCGGCTTGGGGCAGCCATTTCCGCCGGAGCGCTGACGATCGTGATCGCCAGTACCGCTCATGCGGAAACCAGCAAGACTTTCGCGGTATCCGCGACGATCGCGGCCGGATGCGCCGTCGATGGCTTGGGGACGAGCGGTAGCGCAGGCACGATGGGCACGCTGACGTTCCCCTCTCAACCGTCCGTCGCCACGACGACGCTACAGGCCAACATCAGTGGATCCCAGGCGATCGTCCTGCGCTGCACGCCGGGCGTTAGCCTGACCATGTCGATCGATGGCGGACTGCACGCGGCAACAGGCCGCACCCTGCAACTGGGCACCACCGCGAACCGGCTGGCCTACAGCCTATGCGCGGACGCCGGATGCGCACAGGCGATCGGCATCAACCAGGCGATACCGATCGCGGTGACCTCCACCAACATGAACAATGTCAGGCTACCCGTCTACGGCCGCCTGACGCTGCCGGGCACGACGCCGCCGGGCACTTATACCGACACCCTGACCGTCACCTTGAGCTGGTAGGTCACAAAGGACACGCCCATGAAGATTCCCGCTCTATTGCCAAGGCTGCTGGTCTTCGCCGCGTGCGCACTCCTGCCTGGTTTTGCGTATTCACAAAGCAACAATTCGGTCGTCATCTGGCCGATCAACCCGGTCATCGAAAGCGGCGAGCGCGCCACGCCGCTGCGGCTGGAGAACCCCGGCCAGCGCCCGATCCTCATGCAGATCCGCATCTTCGGCTGGCAGCAGATCGATGGCGACGAGCGGTTCGTCGAGCAGAAGGACATCACCGGGACGCCGCCCATGGTCCGCATCGAGCCAGGACAGCAGCAGCTCATCCGCCTGACCAGGATCACCCCGTCACCCGCAGGCAGCGAACAGTCCTATCGTGTCATCATCGATGAAATTCCGCTGACCGAAGCAGACTCGCCCGCCGAAGCCGGAAACCCGGCTCAGGGCGCCGGAGCGGCGATCCGGTTTCGGATGCGCTATTCCGTGCCACTGTTCACCTATGGCGAGGGTGCGAATACCCGCGCTGCGAAGACCGAAACCACCGCGAGGCCCGCCCTGCAATGGCGCGTGGTAAAGGCGGACGGCGGCAATGTCCTCGAAATCCGCAACCCGGGCGCGAGCCACAGCCGCCTCAGCGGCGTGGCGCAGAAACGCTCCGACGGGACTTCCTCGAAAATCGAAGGGGCGCACGGCTATATCCTCTCCGGAGCCACGATGCGCTTTCCGATCGCGCAGGCCGTTGTGCCGCAAGCCAGGCTGTTCGCCGACGTCGAGGACAATTCCTCCGCGCCGATGGTGCCCTGGCAGCCCTGACATGGCCCAAGCCGCGCTCCCCTTCAGCACGCGGAAGGAGGATGGACCTTGTCGTTTGCCGCCATTCCTCGTCAGTTAGGGTGGACGCTCCTTGCAGGACTGTGCGCGGCAATGACGATGGCCCCATGCCGGGCAGAGACCAAATATGACGATATTCCGGCGGCTGCCGACTACAACGACAGGATCAGGGTAACCGAAACCGGGCCGATCCAGCTTGAAATCGTCGTCAACGGCGTGCCGAGCGGGGTCATCGTTCCGGTAGAGATCACCGGCGACCATTTCCGCCTGTCCGCAGGCGACATGCGCGCGCTGAACCTTCCGGCCGAAGGCGATGCCGCCGCCCAGGTCATGGTCGACGAACTGCCGGGTGTGAGCGCCGAGTACGACGTGCCCAACCAGCGCCTGAAGCTCCAGGTCCCGGCGCGCTGGCTACAGGGCCAGCAAATCGGCTTCGGCCCGCGGCGCAATACCGGACCGGCGCGCAGCAGCTTCGGGGTCATGGTCAACTACGACCTCTATGCGGTCGATGCGCCCGGCGCTCCCGCCTCGGCTTCGCTGTGGAACGATGTGCGCGTATTCGGGCCGGCAGGTCTGCTTTCCAGTACCGGCGTGGTCCGTACCGGCGGCGGCGGCACATCCTACATGCGCTATGACACGCGCTGGATCCGCTCCGACGAAAACAGCATGACGACTTACGAGGCAGGCGACCTGATCACCCGGACCCTGCCCTGGAGCAGCGCGATCCGGCTGGGCGGCATCCAGGTTTCCCGGGATTTCGCGGTGCGGCCCGACGTGGTGACCTATCCCGTACCCGCCTTTTCCGGCGAGGCAGCGCTTCCGTCGTCCATCGAACTGTTCATCGACAACCACCAGGCGTTTGGCGGCCCGGTTCAGCCCGGGCCCTTCGTGATGAACCCGCTGCCGCAGATCAACGGCGGCGGTCAGGCCAGCATCGTCGTCACCGATGCACTGGGGCGGCAGGTAACGACGCAGATTCCCTTCTATGTCGCCACCACGCTGCTTAGGCCCGGACTGACCGATTATGCGGTCGCTGCAGGCGCCGTGCGCCAACGCTACGGGCAGAGCAGTTTCGACTACGGCACGATGGTCGCCAGCGGATCGATCCGACACGGCCTGAACGATAGGCTGACGGTAGAGGCCCACGCCGAGGCCAGCCGCGAAATGGCCGTCGTCGGCGCGGGCACCGTACTGCGCATAGGCAATCTCGGCGTCGTCAACGCGGCTTACAGCCGCAGCCGCAAGGACGGGCGCGAAGGCGGCCAGATCGCGGTCGGCTACCAGTACCAGCGCCGTGACTTCTCGTTTTCCGTCAATCATCTGCGGCAGGACGCGGGGTTCTTCGATCTCGCCGCCCTGTCCGGCTCGCGGATCAGCGCGACGCGGCAGACCTCGGCCAGCGCAAGCCTTGCGCTGGGCCGCTTCGGATCGGTGGGCGCCGCCTACTTCGACAGCCGCACGCGGGGGGAGGGAAGAACGCGATTGGTGAATGCCAGTTGGTCGCTTCCGGTCGGCCGCTCGTCCAGCCTGTTCGCCTCGGCGACACGCGATCTCGATGCGCGCACGTGGACGGCCTCGCTCACGCTTCAGGTCCCGCTGGGCGCGGACCGCGGGACGGCCAGCGCCAGCCTCACGCGGGAACAGAACGGCCGCTACAGCAATCGGGTCGATTACAGCCGAGCAGTGCCCACGCAGGGCGGCATCGGCTGGAACACCGGCGCGGCGCGGCTGGGCAACGGCGACATCTACGGCAATGCCGATGTAACCTGGCGCACCGATTTCACGGAATTGCGCGGCGGGGCCTTCGGCGGCAGCGGCAATGTCACGCGCTGGCTGGGCGCGTCGGGATCGGTGGTGTGGATGGACAAGTCGGTGTTCGTCGCCAATCGCGTCGCCGATGCCTTCGCGCTCGTATCGACGCGGGGCCATGCGGGGGTGCCCGTCTACTACGAAAACCAACTGGTCGGCCGGACCGACGCGCGCGGGCATGTCCTCATTCCATGGGCGGCGGCGTACTATCCGGGCAAGTACACGATCGATCCGCTGGGCTTCCGCGAGGATCTGACTTCGGACATCATCGACCAGAAGGTGGCGGTGCAGCGCGGTAGCGGATACGTCCTCGATTTCCCGGTGCGCAGGATGATCGCCGCAAGGATGATCCTTGTCGATGAGGCCGGTGCTCCGCTTCCGGTTGGCTCGGTGATCCGCGTGAATGGGCGCGGCACCGCCTACGTAGGATGGGACGGGCTGGTCTTTGCCGAGAACCTTGGCCCGCGTAATGATTTCCTCGTCACGCTGCCCGAAGGAAATAGCTGCCGCGCCTCCTTCCAAATGGACGTGACGGCGGACAAGATTGCCGACATGGGAACGCTGACATGCCGATGACCCGCCGCCGCCCCGCGCTGATCGCCCTGCTGCTGCTGTGCGGCCTGCTCTTCGGCGGCGGGACGGTGCAGGCCCAGACTTACGGGAACTGCACGGTCGCGCCATCCACCATCACCATCGGCGAGACCGGGTCCTTCAACGTGGCGAGCCAGGTCCAGTCCGGCAGCGGCGCCAGCGGCTTCTCATGCGCGAGCCTGCTGGTGGTGGCGACCACGTCGTACATCAAGGTGGGTGTCGATGCGTCCACATTCCTGCTCACGCGCGTCGGCGGCACCCAGACGATACCTTTCACCCTGTCGTCCACGTCCGGCGGCGCCGCATTGGGGATAGGCAGCGAGGTCGATATGTCCACCACCGCGCTGCTTGGCCTGTTCAGCGGGCCGAGCAACAGCATTCCCCTCTACGTCCGGACGACGCCGACGTCGGCCTTACCGGCAGGTACGTATACCGGCACGGTGACCTTGCGCTGGTACTTCTCGGTGTGCACGATTGGCGCCCTGAACGGTTGTATCGGCACGTCGAACAGCCCCGGAGCGACGCGCAGCGGATTGCTTGGCCCGTTGACGAGTTGGGGCACCGGCGCACCCGTGACGGTGACGGTGACGCTCAACGTCCTGCCCGACTGTCAGATCACCGCTCCCGACCTGGCATTCGGCACCGCACCGCTGGTCGGCAGTTTCAATCCGGTGACACGCACCATATCGGTCCGTTGCAGTTTCGGCTCCACGTATACCGTCGGCCTGGGCAACGGACAGAACTTCTCGGGCACCCGGCGCATGCGGCAGGGTACGACCTCCAGCTACCTCAATTACGAGATCTATCGCGGCAATTCGGTGAGCGCCGGACGCTGGGGCAGTGCGATAGCGGGCGAACGCCGCAGCAGCGCCGCCGCCGACACCAACCCCGGCATCTATGACAGCAGCACGCTGCAGGGCTTCACCTACCGCGCCGTGATCGACCCCGCGCAGACCACTCCGGCCGCAGGCATGTACGCCGACGTCATCATCGTCGACATCGCGTTCTGACCCGCAGGTCAGACCGCCCGCAGCTTCTCCTCCACCGAAGGACCATGCGCAAAGCCAGCCGCACGGGCGATCGCGTTCGCATCGGGCCGCACCCCGGTATAGAGCACGAACTGCTCGATCGCCTGCAGCACAATGACCTCGGCGCCCGAGATCACACGCTTGCCGGCCTCCTGCGCAGCCTTGACGAACGGCGTGTTCGCAGGCTGCGCGACGACGTCGAAGGCGATCTCGCAAGCCGCGATCTGCGCCGGTGAGAACGCGAGAGCATCGGCCCCCGCGCCTTCCATGCCGAGCGGCGTAACGTTGATCAGCAAGGGCGCGCCTTCCACCGGCATCGCTTCCAGCCAGCCAAAGCCGTACTGGCGGGCCAGCGCCGGTCCGGCCTCGGGATTGCGTGCGACGATCGTGCCTTGCGTGAAGCCGCAATCGCGCAGTGCTGCGACTACCGCCTTCGCCATGCCGCCGCTGCCGCGCAGCAGGAACGGCGTCGACGGGTCGATTTCACGACGCTCCAGAAGGGCACGCACGGCGACGTAGTCGGTATTGTAGCCGGTCAGCACGCCGCCATCGTTGACGATCGTGTTCACGCTGTCGATCGCGGTCGCCGAGGCTTCCATCCCGTCGAGCATCGGGATGACCGCTTCCTTGAACGGCATCGAGATCGCGCAGCCGCGAATCCCCAACGCCCGGATGCCACCGATTGCTGCCGCAAGGTCGGTCGTGCTGAACGACTTGTAGACGTAGTCCAGCCCGTAATGGTCGTAGAGCCAGTTATGCAGCCGCGACCCCGCATTGCCGGGCCGCGCCGAAAGCGACATGCAGACCTGCGTGTCCCGGCCGATGGTGGTGCGTTCCATAAGCGTCATTCTCCGATGGCTTGAGCGGAATCGGCAAGACGCGTGCTCGATCCGCGCGGCAACAGGCGGCCCGCGAGCACGACCTTGCGCATGGGCGCGTCGGGATGGTCGAGGCGGTCCAGCAGCATCGTCATCGCCGTGCGCCCGATCTCCTCGACCGGTTGCTCTATGACGCTGAGGCCGCCGCCGACGAACTCCATCCAGTCGTTGTTGTCGAAACCGGCAAGGGCGATGTCGCGGGGAACCTCGAGGCCGAGATCGCGCAGGCCGCGCAGGAGATGGACCAGCATCACCCCATTACTGGCGAGCAGCGCCTCGGGGCGTTCGGCCCGCCCGAGCAGTTCGGCGATCACCCGCCGGATCGCATCCGCCGTATGCGGCACCGCGATCGCTTCCACCTCCAGCCCAAGCCGGGCAGCGGCACGTTCGAACCCTTCTCGGCGCTCGAAACCCGTGGTGCTCGCCGCCCCAAACAGCCCCGTGATCCGCCGATGGCCCTGCGCATGAAGGTGCTCGACGAGAACTTCGGCCATGCGCGTATTGTCGAGCAGCACGCAATCGAACCCGGCGTCAGGTGCGGCACGGTCGATCAGCACCACGGGATAGTCGAGTTCGAGCCGCCCTACCTTCGCCACCCGCTGCCGCGACGGGGCAAGGATGACGCCGGCCACTCGCTCTTCGTGCATGAGTTCGAGAAACTCGGCCTCCTTGGCCGGGTCCTCGTCGGTATTGCACAGGATGACGCGCAAGCCGCGTGCCGCCGCCACGGCCTCGATCGTGCGCGAGACCTCGGTGAAGAAGGGGTTGCGGATATCGGCGACGACCAGCCCGATGGTGTTGCTGTGCCGGGACCGCAGCCGCCGCGCGGCGAGATTCGGGCGATAGCCCGTGGACTTGACCGCAGCCAGCACGCGCTCGGCCATGACGGGATCAACCGGGCGCCCGGCCAGTACGCGCGAGACCGTGGCGGGCGAGACCCCGGCCACTTGCGCCACGTCCTTTATGCCTGTCGCCATTAGGAAATCGTTCTCTCAACCGGATCGCGCATTGTCGCCTGCTAAGTGCAATATGCACCGCATGATGCGATAATCACAACCCCTCTTGACAATTTCGATGAGAAAACGTTTTCTCATGGCAGAGCAAATGGAGAGGAATGACGATGCTCGCAGACGCTTTCGCCGCGTCGCAGGCTGCCGATCTCGTGAGGATCGACGCACAGGCTGCCGACAAGACCGATGCGATTCGCCAGGTTGGCCAGCTGCTGGTCGCCGCCGGATGCGTGGCGCCCGGTTACGAGGAAAGCATGGTCCGGCGCGAGGCGGTCGCGAACACCTTCCTCGGTTCCGGCCTCGCGATCCCGCACGGGCTGGGTGAGGACAAGGGCCTCGTCCGCCGCGACGGCATCGCCATTCTCCAGCTTCGCGACGGGATCGACTGGAACCCCGGCCAGCGCGCGCACATCGTCGTCGGTATCGCCGCCAATTCCGACAGCCACATCGCCATCCTGCGCCGCCTGACGCGGCTGATCCAGGACGAGGCCCGGCTGGCCGCGCTGATCGCCACCGACGACCCGGCGGATTTCACTCGCGCCTTGGGCGAGGATGGCGCTGCCGATGCCGCCGCCGCGCCCGCCGTCGATCTCGCGCATACCGCCGTCTGGGTGGTCAACTACCCCTCGGGGCTCCATGCCCGCCCGGCCTCGGCGTGGGTGGAGGCGGCCCGCGCCTCCGCCGCGCGGCTGCGCGTGCGCCATGGCGACGAGAGCGCCGATCCGCGCAACCTCGTCGCCCTGCTGCAACTGGGCCTGCGTCACGGCGAGGAGGTGACCTTCTCCGCCGACGGCGCCAATGCCGAACAGGCGCTCGATCGTTTCGTCGCCTCGGTCCGCCGCCTTACGGCGCGCGAAAAGGAAGAGGCCGCGCGCGCCGCAGAAAAGCGCGAGGGACCTGCCCGCGCATGGAAGCCCTCGGGCACTCCGCGCATGATCGCCGGGGTTGCCGCCAGCCCCGGCCTTGCGATCGGCCGCGTTCACGTGCTCAGCGCCGCCGAACTCTTGGTTCCCAATGTCCCGGTCGACCTCGCCACCGGCGGCGCCCTGCTCAACGAGGCATTGACCCGCACCCGCGCGCAGATGACCGCGCTGATCGACGACACCACGCGCCGCCTCGGCGCATCGGAAGCGGCGATCTTCAAGGCGCAGTCCGAGCTGCTGGAAGACACCGACCTCATTACCCTGACCTGCCAGCTCATGGTCGAAGGCCACGGCGTCGCATGGTCGTGGCATCAGGCGGTCGAGCGCATCGCGGGCAAGCTCTCCGCGCTGGGCAATCCGGTGCTCGCGGCACGTGCTGCCGACCTGCACGACGTGGGCCGCCGCGTGCTGGCGGAGATCGACCCCAACCTCGTCACCGGCACTCTGGCAGACCTGCCCGATGTGCCCAGCATTCTCGTCGCCGCCGACTTATCGCCGTCCGACACCGCAACGCTGGACACGGCCAAGGTCGCGGGGATCGCCACATCGCTCGGCGGCCCGACCTCGCACAGCGCGATCCTGGCCCGCACGCTCGGCCTGCCCTCGGTCGTCGCGGGCGGCGCGGAACTGCTGGCGACGCCTTCGGGCACCACGGTCGTCGTCGATGGCGACGGCGGGCGCGTGTGGATCGACCCTTCCGAAGACGACCTCGCCTCCGCCCGCGCCTGGATCGAGGACCTCGCGCGCCAGCGCGCGGCCGAGGAAGCCGAGCGCGGCAAGCCCGCAGTGACCCGCGACGGCCACCGCGTGGAGATCGCCGCCAACGTCAACCGTGCCGATCAGGTCGCCTTCGCACTGGCGCAAGGCGGCGAGGGGGTGGGCCTGATGCGCACCGAATTCCTGTTCCTCGAACGCGGCGACAGCCCTTCCGAAGACGAGCAGGTCGCCGCCTACCGCGCGATGGCGGAAGCCTTGGGAGAGCGCCCGCTGATCGTGCGTGCGCTCGACATCGGCGGCGACAAGCAGGTGCCGCACCTCGACTTGCCGCGAGAGGAGAACCCGTTCCTCGGCGTGCGCGGCGCCCGGCTGCTGCTGCGCCGCCCCGACCTGCTGGAGCCGCAACTGCACGCGCTCTACCGCGCCGCAAAGGACGGCGGTGACCTCTCGATCATGTTCCCGATGATCACATCCGCGCATGAACTGATCGACCTGCGCCGGCGCTGCGAGGCGATCCGCGCCGAATTCGAGGCCCCGCAGGTGCCGATCGGCATCATGATCGAGGTTCCGGCGGCGGCGGTCCAGGCGGCATCGCTGGCCGCCCATGCCGACTTCTTCTCGATCGGCACCAACGACCTCACCCAGTATACGCTCGCCATCGACCGGCAGAACCCGGAACTTGCTGGCGATGCCGACAGCCTGCACCCGGCCGTTCTGCGCATGATCGCGATGACGGTGGAGGGCGCGAAGGCGCATGGCCGCTGGGTCGGCGTGTGCGGCGGCATCGCCGGCGACCCGTTCGGCGCGGCGCTGCTCGTCGGCCTCGGCGTCAACGAGCTGTCGATGACCCCGCGCGACATTCCCGCAGTCAAGGCCCGCCTTCGCGCCTCCGACCGCAGCGAACTGGTAGAGCTGGCCGCCCGCGCGCTCGCCGCCGAGGGCGCTGCGGACGTGCGCGCGCTGGATGGAGGAGCAGCCTGATGCGCATCCTCACCGTCACCTTCAATCCGGCGATCGACCAGACCGTCACGCTCGACCGGCTCGTGCCCGGCGAGGTCCATCGCGCCCGCTCTGTGCGCCAGAATGCGGGCGGCAAGGGCGTCAACGTCGCCAGCTGCCTTGCCGACTGGGGCGAAGACGTCTCCGCCTACGGCCTGCTGGGCAGCGACAATGCCGCATCGTTCGATGCGCTGTTCGCCGCCAAGGGTATCGAGGACCGCTTCATCCGCATCGCCGGAACGACGCGCGTGAACCTCAAGCTCGTCGACCCGGCGGGCACCACCGACATCAATCTGGATGGCATCGCAGTCGATCCCGGTCGCGCCGAAATGGTCGCCGCGACGATCTGCAATGCGGCGCGCGAGGGCGACCTCGTCGTGCTGGCGGGCAGTCTTCCTCCCGGCTGCCCGCCCGATACATACGCCGCGCTGACCGCGCGGCTGCGGGCGATCGGCTGCCGCGTGGTGCTCGACACCAGCGGCCTGCCGATGAAGTGCGCGCTGGAAAGTGCCCAGCCGCCGCACGTCGTGAAACCCAACCGCGACGAACTGAGCCAGCTCCTGGCCCGCCCGCTGCCCGACATGGTCGCCCTACTTGAAGCGGCCCGAACCTTGCGCGACGGTGGTGTAGCGCTGGTCGTCGTATCGATGGGGGCGGATGGCGCGCTGTTCGTCTCGAACGAAGGCGCCCTCACCGCCCGCCTCGCCATCGGCGAAGTGGCAAGCACCGTCGGCGCCGGTGACGCCATGGTAGCAGGCATCACCGCCGCGCTGGCCGAAGAGGCTTCGCTGGAGCGCACGGCACGGCTCGCGACTGCCTTCGCGGTGGCCAAGCTGGGCATGGCGGGGCCGAACCTGCCCGCCCTCGCCAGCGTCCATGCGCTGGCCGAAGAAGTGATCGTCACCCCCATAGAAACAGCCGCGACGACAGCGGCGGGAGAGACCCGATGACCAAGATTTTCGCCGTCGTCGAGGCGGGCGCGTCCGCAGTTCAAGGCGTTCTGGCAGGCGAGGCCCTGCGCCGCGCCGCCCGGACCGAAGGCCGGACCATCGAGGTCGAGGTACGCACCGAACAGGGCGTGCTCAATCCGCTTGCCGAAGACGTTCCCGGTGCCGAAGGCGTCCTGCTTCTGGTTGGCGGCGATGCGGACGCTGCGCTTGCCGAGCGTGCCGACCGCCATGTAACGCTGGAATCAGTGCTTGCCGATCCCGCCGGTGCGCTTCGGTTCGCACCGAAGAACGGCCCGGCAGCGACCACGCAGGCCCCGCGCATCGTCGCGATCACATCCTGCCCCACCGGCATCGCCCATACCTTCATGGCCGCAGAGGGCCTGAGCGAAGGCGCCCGGCAGCTCGGCTATCCGATCCGCGTGGAGACGCAAGGCTCTGTCGGCGCGGGTACGCCCCTGACCGCCGGGGAAATCGCCGAGGCCGACGTCGTGCTGATCGCCGCCGACCGCGAGGTCGATCGCGCGCGCTTCGCAGGCAAGCGCGTGTTCTCGTCCAGCACAAAACCCGCAATCTCCGGCGGCGCGAAGCTGATCGAACGCGCGCTGGCCGAAGCGCAAGTGCAGGGCGGCGAAGCGGCGACCGGGAGCGAGGACAAGGCACCTGCGCGACAGGAACGCGCCGGACCGTACAAGCACCTGATGACCGGCGTGTCGTTCATGCTGCCCTTCGTGGTGGCGGGCGGTCTGCTGATCGCGATCGCCTTCGCGATCGGCGGCATCGGCGCCAATGCCGACGCCGCCAAAGGCACCCTGGCGCACACGCTGTTCCAGATCGGCGCGCAGGGCGGCTTTGCGCTGATCGTGCCCGCGCTTGCCGGATATATCGCCTTTTCCATTGCCGACCGACCCGGCATCGCGCCGGGCATGGTGGGCGGCATGATGGCCGCGCAGCTTGGCGCCGGATTCCTCGGCGGCATCGCGGCGGGGTTCATCGCGGGCTACGGCGTGGAGGGTCTCAACCGGCTGATCCGCCTGCCCAAGAACCTGCAAGGGCTCAAGCCTGTGCTGATCCTGCCGCTGCTCGGCACGCTGCTGACCGGCTTGCTGATGGTCTATGCCGTGGGCGCGCCGGTCGCCGCCGCGCTCGCCTTCCTGACCGAGTGGCTGCGCTCCATGCAGGGGTCGAGCGCACTGCTGCTCGGCGTGATCCTTGGCGCGATGTCCGCGTTCGACATGGGCGGACCGGTCAACAAGGCAGGCTATGCCTTCTCGGTCGGCCTCATCGCCAGCAACGTCTGCACGCCGATGGCCGCGACGATGGCCGCCGGGATGACCCCGCCCCTCGCCGTGGCGCTGGCGACCCGCCTGTTCCGCGACCGCTTCACGCCCGAGGAGCGCGAGGCCGGCGGCGCCGCCGCCGTGCTCGGCCTCGCCTTCATCACCGAGGGCGCGATCCCCTTCGCCGCACGCGATCCGTTCCGCGTCATCCCTTCGCTGATGGCCGGATCGGCGGTTGCGGGCGCAATCTCGATGGCATCCGGAGTAGAGCTGAAAGTGCCGCACGGCGGCGTCTTCGTCCTGCCGATCCCCGGCGCGGTGACGCACCTTGCCGCTTATGCGACGGCCATCGTCGCCGGAACGCTGGTGAGTGCGGTGCTCGTCGGCCTGCTCAAGCGCAAGACTGCCACGGCGGCCTGACCGGCCCCGAAGACCACGTACAGAACACCCAGAGAGGACCCATTGCCATGACGGCCCTGCCGATCAAGGGCGCCTGCCTTGCAGGCGTCGCCGCCCTCGCCTTGTCCATCGCACCTGCCTTCGCCCAGTCGGCAGATGAGGCCGAGACGCCGAAGACTTCCCAGCCGCTCGCGGACGACGGCATTACCCTCGCCCTCAGCTATACCGGAGAGGCGGCGGGTAACGTCACCGGCGGCCTGCGGCGCGATGCCGCTTATGCCGGGCAGGTCTATGTCGGCGCCGACCTCGACATGGACCGCATCGCCGGGATCGGTGGCGGCACGCTCCATGCCGCCGTCACCAACCGCCATGGCAAGAGCCTTTCTGATCTGGCGATCGGCAACAACACTTCGGTGCAGGAAATCTGGGGCACGCAAAACACCCACCTCGCGATCCTGACTTGGGAGCAGCACCTGCTGAACGACCGGCTGGTGATCGAGGCAGGTCGCAGCCAGGCCAACATCCACTTCCTCAATTCGCCGCTCTACTGCCAGTTCCAGGGTAATTCGGGCTGCGGCAACCCGACTTTCGTGTTCAAGAACAGCAACTTCACCTATTTCCCGGCGTCCAGCTGGATGGTCCATGCCAAGACGCGCATCGCCGAGCACGTCTTCGCGCATGTCGGCGCCTACGAGGTAAACCCTGACCGCAAGCGTGCCAGCGATCATGGCACCGGCTTCGGCATCGGCAATGCGACCGGCGTGATCGTGCCGTGGGAACTGAGCCGGGAGAGCGGCGAGGCGGCCCGCCTGCCCTCACGCTACATCCTGGGCGGCTGGATCGACAAGGGCGACTATGCCGATCCCCTGCGCGACGACATGGGCGGCATCGCCATCCTCTCCGGCCGCGCGGCGCAGACGCGCAATGGCCGGTCCGGACTTTACGTCCGCTTCGAGCAGCAGGTGACCCGCCCCGATCCGACATCGAAGCGGGGCCTGAGCATCTACGGCGTTGCCATGACCAACCTGTCGGGCCGGGTCGAGGAAAGCCGCTTCTGGGACCTCGGCCTCGTCCAGACCGGCACGTTCGAGGGGCGGGACGAAGACAGCCTGGGCTTCATGATCAGCGACCAGCGCTTCAGCGACCTGGCCATGCAGCGCATGCGCGCCGCCGATCTCGCCGCTGGGGGAAGCGGCAAGGCGTCCCGCCACGAGGTGATGATGGAGCTGTCCTACAGCGCGCAGGTGGGGCCGGCGATCCGGCTGTCGCCGAACATCCAGTACATCCTCAACCCCGACCGGACGGGCGCCCCGGAGCGCGCACGACCTACCGACGATGCCCTGATCATCGGTTGCAAGTTCACGGTGGACGCCATGAAGCTCTGATCTTCGGCGCTTCTCCCGGCGGCCCGGTGGCGAAACGAGATCCGTTACCGGGCCGTCAGCGCCGTATCGTCGGAACCATCCTCCCGCGAAAGGCGAAGGCGGAGCCGCGCATCGGCAAGTCTGGCTGACAGACTGACCTGTGTGGCCAGATTGTCGAAGCGTGATCGCGTGGCATCGATCAGTTCGATGACCGAACCACCGCTCAGACGATAGGAATCCTCGGCCATACGCCCCAGCGCGTCCAGCTTTCCTCCGATCCTGCGGTTGAAGGTATCGAGCGCGGCGGTGCGCACTTCGACCAGTGCGGCGTAGCGGTCGATTTCAGCGAGCGCTTTGGCTTTGGCGATTTCGGTGCGCAGTTCGGCTGCCCGCGCTTCGGCTTCGGCCTTGCGGACGGCGCCATTGCGGCGGTCGAACAGCGGCACTTCCAGCGTCAGCCCTGCCGAATAGGTCGCGCCGAACGGGCCGGTCGTCCAGAAACGCCCGCCGTTCACCGAGACTTCCGGGAAACGCTCGCGCCGGGCCGTGACCACGTCGGCTTTCACGGCGTTCTGCTCGTCCAGTGCGGCCGCAACCGCGGGAAGCGCTTCGGCGGATTGGGCGGGACTGCCGCCGGTGCCGGGCACCTGATCAAGGCTGCCGCTAGCGCTGGGATGCCACCCCGGGAAGCCCAGGGCATTGGCAAGGTCGGTGCGGGCATCGATAGCGGCACTCTCGGCCTCGACCAGATCGGCGCGGGCGGATTCTATCTCCACATCGACGCGGGCGACATCATAGTCGCTGGCCATCCCCGATGCCCGCCGTCCCGCCACCATGCCGCGAAGCCGGTCCAGTTCGGCCATCGCATCCCGGCGCACGCCGACGGTGTCCTGCGCGCTCAGCAATGCGACGAAGGCGCTGCCTGCCTCGGTCATGAAGTCCAGCCTCGACACCGCGACGCGCGATCTGGCGGCATCGATCCTGCGGTCCGCCGCCGCGACCCGCGCACGGCGCTTGCCGCCCAGATCGAGGGGAAGTTCGACGGTGGCTTCGTGCGCGCGCCGCCCCTCGAAGTTGGTGATCCCGCCCGGCTGATAGGATCCGGCATAGGAAACCTCGGGATTAGGCAACACGTTCACTATCTGCCGGTCCGCCTGCGCGCCCGCGATGTCCTGCTCCTCGGCTTCCACGCGCGGGCTGGAGGTTCGCGCCAGAGTGAGCACCGTCTGGAGATCGACGGTTTCCGGCATCGGTTGCGCCATCACCGGAACCGAAAGGGCCAGCAGCGGCAGGACGGAAAGGTGGCCCAGAATTACACGTCGGCTCATGCGTCGGCCTCCTCGGGGGTCTGGAGTTTGCCCGGCGTGATGTAGCTGTAGATCACCGGCAGGATGAGCAGCGCGACGATCAGCGTCGTCACCATGCCGCCCACGACGACGAGCGCGAAGGGCCGCTGCGTCTCGCTGCCTATGCCGCTGGAGACGACCATCGGCAGCAGTCCCAGCATCGCCAGCGAGGACGCCATCAGCACCGGCCGCAAGCGGTCCACCGCACCGTCCAGCAGGGCAGGAAGCAGGTCCATGCCCGCCCGCCGCCGCTCTTCGGCAGCGGACAGCACCAACACGCCCATCAGCGACACCTGCCCCAGCAAGGCGATGAAGCCCACCGCCGCGCTGACCGACAGCGGCACCCCGGCGACCAGCAACGCGAAGGCGCCGCCGGTCAACGCGAAAGGGATCGTGGCGATGATCGCGATGGCGCTGCGCCCGCTGTTCATCGCGGCGTAGAGCAGGCACAAGACCAGCAGCAACGCGACGGGAACCACGATCTGCAGCCGCTTGGCGGCCCGCTGCTGGTTCTCGAACTCGCCGCCCCAGACGAAGTAGTGGCCTTCCGGCGGCTTTACCTTGGCATTCACGGCGGCGATCGCATCATTGACGGTCGAGCCCATGTCGCGCCCCTCGACGTTGAACTTGAGGGCTAGGAACCGGATATTGCCTTCGCGCACGATCGTGGTGGGACCATTCTCCACCGTGATCCGGGCAAGCTGGCCCAAGGGCACGCGCGCACCGCCCGGGGTCATGATCGGCAAGGCGCTGATCTTGTCGGCATCGTCGCGCGAGGGAGACGGCAGGATCAGCCGCACCGGCACCGGACGTTCACCGTCCCAGAATTCGGTCGTGACGCGGCCCGCAAGAGCGGTCTCGATCGTCCGCTGCGCATCTTCGATCGACACGTCCGCACGGGCAAGCGCCGCGCGGTCCAGCTGGATCTGCAACTGCGGCCCCAGCGCATCGCGGTAGAGGTCCAGTTCGGTGACGCCGCGGATCGGCTTGATCGCATCGACCGCCTTCAGCAGCGTTTGGCGCATCACGGTCAGATCAGTGCCGAAAATCTTGAGCACAACCTTGCCGCGCACGCCTGCCACCGCTTCCTCGACGCTGTCCTTGATCGGCTGCGAAAAGTTGAAGCGCACGCCCGGAATCCCGGCCAGAGAATGACGCATCTGTTCGATGATCTGGGCCTTGGTCTTGCCGGTGTGCCAGTTCTCCTCGGGCAGCAGGCGCACGAAGGTCTTGACCATGTTGACGCCTTCGTTGTCGGTGCCGTCTTCGGGCCTGCCGTGCTCGCTGTGGACGTCGCGCACTTCCGGGATCGCGCGGATACGCCGGTGGACCTCCTGCAGCACGTCCTGCGCCTTTTCCAGCGCGATGCTGTTGGGCATCTCGACGAAGATCGCGATGTCGCCTTCATCGAGTTCGGGCAGGAATTCGGTGCCAAGCCGGTCCACCGCGATCGCGCCCGCCATCAGCAGTGCCACCGCGCCTACCATGGGGATCACGCGTGCGCGCAGGATGCCATCCAGCAGGGACCGGTATCGTTCGCGCAGCCAGCCGATCCAGCGCGGCTCGATGATATCGGCGTGCTTCGGCTTGAACATCACGGCGCACAAGGCAGGCACCACCGTCAGCGCGAACACCAGCGCGCCGGTCAGCGCGAAGGCATATGTCAGCGCCAGCGGGCGGAACATGCGGCCCTCCACCGACTGCAGGGTGAAGACCGGCAGCAGCGCGGCGATGATGATCAGCATCGAGTAGAATGTCGGGCGCCCCACATCGATGGCCGATGCGATCACCAGCTTGAGGATGGCCTTCTTGTCCTGCGGCCGTTCGGTCTGCATGGCGTGCATCACCGCCTCGACCAGCACCACCGCGCCATCGACCAGAATGCCGAAGTCGATCGCGCCCATCGATATCAGGTTGGCCGGAAGCCCCAGCAGGCTCAGGCCGATGAAGGCGGTCAGCAGTGACAGCGGGATCACCACCGAGACCACCGCCGATCCGGTCACGCTGCGCAGGAACAGCCAGACGATGGCGATGACCAGAATGAAGCCGTGCAGCAGGTTGTCCTGCACCGTCCCGATCGTATGGCCGACCAGTTCGCTGCGATCGTAGACGGGCACGATCTTCATGCCCTTGGGCAGGATCGTATCGTTCAGCCGCTTGACCTGATCGTGGATGCCTTCGAGCACCAGCGAGGGGTTCTCTCCCCGCCGCATCAGCACTAGCCCTTCGACCACCTCGCGCTGGTCGTTGTAGGATACCGAGCCTCTGCGCGGGGTCGGCGCGGTCTGGATCGTGGCGACGTCGCCGATGGTCAGCGCGGTGCCGTCCTTGGCCTTGAGCGGAACCTGCTTGATGTCTTCCGGGGTCTGGATCACGCCGATGCCACGCACCGTCAGTTCCTGATCGCCGGTGCGCAGGAACCCGCCGCCGACGTTGAGGTTCGCCTTGTTCAGCGTCTCTTCCAGCGTGTCCAGGCTGATCCCCGCCGCGTAGAGTTTGGCCGGATCGGGCTGGACCTGGATTTCCTTGAGGTAACCGCCGAAAGGCACGACATCGGCCACGCCCTGGACCTGCCGCAGCATGCGTGTGACGGTCCACTTCATCTCGGAGCGGATCGCGAACAGGTCGTAACGGTCGCTGGTGATGCGGAAGCGGTAGATCTTCCCCAGCGGCGTCGATTCCGGCGCCAGCGCGGGCGTGACGCCTTCCGGCAGTTCCGCATCGCCAAGGCGCTGGCCCACCACCATGCGGCTGTCGAACGGATCGGCATCGTCGTCGAACACCAGCGTGATGATGGAAAGGCCGAACAGGTTTTCGCTGCGCAGCAAGGTCATGCGCGGCGTGCCGTTCAGCGCACGCTCCAGCGGGATGGTGACCTGCCGCTCCACCTCTGCCGCGGCATAACCCGGCATCTGGGTGATGACCTGCACTTGCGCGTTGGTGACGTCGGGAAAGGCTTCGATGGAAAGGTTGTGATAGGCCCGGATGCCGAACACTGCGAGGATGCCCGCAAGCACCAGCACAACGACGCGGCGATGAACCGAGAATTCGATGAGACGAGACAGCATGGCGGGGCTCAGAGTTGCTGGCTGGCGCTGCTGTCGAGCAGCAGGGCGCCGTGCGTGATGATGGTCTCACCCAGCTTCAGGCCTGAGGTGATGACGATGCGCCCTGCGCGCGATGCGCCCACCTGCACGGGACGCGCAACGGCGCCCTTGGTGGTGCGCACATAGACAACCCGGTTGCCGCCATCCTTGACGAGCACGGCATCGGTCGGGACGGTGATCGCAGCTTGTCCCGGCAAACGCACTTCGGCAAGCATTCCGGCGGTCATGCCCGCAGGCCGGTCGGACAGGCGCAGATAGATGGGAACGCGGCGCTGGTCGCTATCGATCAGCGAGCCGACACCATCGACCCGCGCGGGAACGGTCACCCCGGCGACCGTGACTTGCGCTTCCATGCCGGGACGCACCCCGGACAAGTCGCTTTCGGCGGCATCGGCGACGATCCACAGGCGCGTCGGATCGCCGATCTCCATGATCGGATCGCCGCCCGCATCCGCTATGGAACCAATACTGGCCTTGAGTCCGAGCACGGTGCCGCCTACCGGCGCGCGCAGGGTGAACGTGGCGCCATCACCGCCACCGATCATCGCGGAAGCGCGAGACGCACGGGCATATTCCGCGCGGGCTTCGCGTGCGGCGGTTTCCGCACCGAAGCGCTCCACTTCGGTGCCCACGCCCCGGCGCACCATTTCGTTCTGGCGGCGCAGCATGTCTTCGGCGGCGGCAAGGCGCGCACTCGCCTGCGTCACGTCCGATCGCGTTCCGGCCACTTCCGCGCCGACCAGCGTGACCAGCGCGTCGCCGCGCTTGACGATCTCTCCGGGGCGCACCGCGATCGAGACGATCCGGGCCGCTACGGGTGTGTCGATCGCCGCCATGCCCTGCGCCTCGAATGCCACCCGCGCGGGCAGTGGAAGGCCGAAGCCGCCTGCCCCCTCGCCCACCCGCTGCGCCTTCACGAAGCCCTGCCGGATCATCTGCTCCAGTCCCGGCGGCGCATCGGGCTTCTCGACGTCGCTTTGGCCCGAACAGGCGGAAAGGCTTGCCGATACCAGCAGCGCGAATAGAAGACGCGAACGCGGCGCCAAGCACAGTGCCATGCGAATAGGTTCCCTGCCATTGTGTCTTCCGGTGAAGACGGCCCTGTCCGGGCGATTATGGGGAAGCCCTGACAAAGTCCTGACTGGACCGGAGGTTATGAATGCGGTTGCTACTGGTCGAGGACGATGCGGACTTGCGTGAGACGATCGCCCGCGCACTCGAACTGGCCGGGCATCGCACCGATGCGGTCGCTGCCGGAGAGGCCGCAGATCTGGCGCTGCATGGCGGCGGCTATGATCTCGTCGTGCTCGATCTGGGCTTGCCAGATCTCGATGGGCTGGACCTCCTGCGCCGGGTGCGCGGCCGGCGCGATGCGACCCCGATCCTGATCCTGACCGCCCGCGACGCCATCGACGATCGCATCGCCGGATTGCGCGCGGGCGCCGACGACTATCTCGTCAAACCTTTCGCGCTGGGAGAGCTTGAAGCCCGCATCGAAGCGATCCGCCGGCGCCTTTCCGGTACGGTGGTCCGGCTCGTCAATGGACCGCTGGAGTTCGATCCCGAGACGCGCCGGGCTTTCGTCGAAGGGCAGCCCATAGACTTGTCGCTACGGGAAACCGACATGCTGGAAGCGCTGATCGGCCGCGTCGGCGAAGTCGTGCAAAAGGCGAAGCTCGCCCAGCAGATGAGCAACTGGGACCGCGAAGTCGCCACCAACAGCATCGAAGTCTACGTCAGCCGTCTGCGCCGGAAGCTGGCCGCCAATGCGGTGCGTATCCGCACCATTCATGGCCTCGGTTATCTGATGGAACACCATCGCAATGGCTAGGCGTCTCAGCATGCGCAGGCGGCTGCTGGCGTGGCTGCTGCCAACAACGCTGGCGCTGGCCGCGATCTGGCTATGGGCCTCCTACGCGATCGTCGTTCATTTCGTGAACGTGGCCTACGACCGTTCGCTGGAGGACTCGGTCGAAACGATCGCGCGGCAGGTCGTCAGTTCCAACGGCACCTTCTCGGTCGACCTGCCGCCTGCGGCCCGGCAAATGCTGGAATTCGACCGGGTGGACCAGATCCGCTACCTGATGATCGACGATACCGGCATGCGCCATGTCGGCAATGCAGGCGTCCCTGCCCCCACCACGACCGTAACCAACTCCCACGGCAACATCTTCTACGGCGCCCGGATAGAGGGCCGGGACTTTCGGATCGTGCAGACCCGCGTAGCCGGTGACGGGGGCCGCTTCATGCTGGTGCGCGTCGCGGAAACCAGGCAGAAGCGCAACATGCTCTCGCGCGAGGTCATGGCCTACATGGTCGCGCCGCAATCGCTGTTCCTCATGGGGATCATCCTCCTCATCTGGATCGGCGTCGGAAGAGGCATCGCGCCGCTAGCCAGGGTTCGCGACGCGATCGCGCGGCTCGACCCCAACGACCTGCGGCATATCGATGACCATGCACTGCCGATGGAACTGCACCAGCAGGTCGGCGTGATCAACAGCCTGATCGCACGTCTTGCGGCTCTGTTGTCAGCCCAGCGGCGGTTCATTGCCGATGCCTCGCACCAGTTGCGCACACCTTTGACCAACATGCGCACCCAGGTGGAACTCGCTCTCCGCACGACCACCTATGACGACATGCGCGCGATGCTGGAAAAGGTCGATGCGGCAGGCACCCGCCTGGTTCGATTGACCGGTCAATTGCTGACCCTCAGCCGGATCGAGGCAGGGTCCGACGGTTTTGCCAACTTCGCGTCATTCCCGATCGACGTGGTCGTGGCCGATGTCGTGTCCTGGGCGATCCCGTCCGCGCTGGAAAAGAATATCGAGATCTGCTTCGAGGCGGGCGACGGCAATATTCCGTTTCACGGCGATCAACATCCGATCGAACAGCTCGTTTCCAATCTCGTCGACAATGCCATACGCTACACGCCGGAATTCGGCGTCATCCTGATCCAGCTTTCGAAGCAGACCGATACGGTGCGCCTCATCATACAGGATAGTGGTCCGGGCCTGAGCGAACATGACCGGGAACGCGTATTGAACCGCTTCGATCGCGGCGCTCAGCCATCGGGGTCCGGCAGCGGGCTGGGTCTCAACATCGCGCAGGAAGTCGTCCGATTGCACCGCGGCACGATCCGGCTCCTGGACGGGCACGGGGACGGGCTGCGTGTGGAAGTTTGCTTGCCGCCGGAAATCAGGCCCGAATTATAGGATTTGTCCCTGCGCCGAAACCGGGCGAAATCGGCATGTCCCGTCGAAGCCCAAAGCGCCATCGGACCGGCACTCCCCGCCCCAGGAGGCGTTCCCGGACGGATCAGCACATATGCCCAGCCTTTCAGGCCGCGGCGTAGCCTCCATCGAGGTGGATCGCATCACCGTGGACGTACCGAGCCGCGCTCGATGCGAGGAATGCCACGGCTTCCGCAACTTCGGCCGGGTCTACGAAACGGCCCATCGGGTTGCCTGCGGCAACGCCCGCGCGCAGCGTCTCCACCGGGGTCCCGCCGGTGATCCGCGAATAAGTGGCGAGAATATCGTCCATCATCGCGGACTCGACTACGCCGGGATGGACCGAATTGACGCGGATCGGCATCTTGAGTGCGGCGAATTCGACGGCAGCGGCCCGGGTGAGCATCCGTGCGGCGGCCTTGCTGACGCAATAGGCGGCGCTGAACGCGGCAGGCCGGTCCGATGCGCCCGAGCACAAGTTGACCACCGCGGCACCGCCGGGCCGCCGCGATCCGCTGCGCGCCAGTAACGGCGAGGCGTGCTTGAGGCCGAGGAAGACGCCCTCGACGTTCACCTGCTGGCAGCGGCGCCAGTCTTCCAGCGCCATGGCATCGATCCGCTCCATCGGCGCGATGCCCGCATTGTTGACCAGGATGTCGAGCGCGCCGTGGCGACTTTCTATGACGCCCAGCACCTCGGCCCAGCTCCCTTCACTGGTAACGTCGAGCGCGAGGAATTCCTGCTTGCCCCCGGACGGCGCGCGCAAGTCGGAGCGCACTACCATGGCGCCGCGTGCTTCCAGCAGGCTGCACACGGCTGCGCCGATATCACCGCTTGCACCGGTCACCAGCGCGATCGCGCCGTCCAGTCGGGTCGCATCCATGGATCGAGTCTCCTTCGTCTCGTCAGTTGCCCGGCAAGGCCAAAGTGCGGAGCACATGCCGATGGGGGGGGACGGCCTAGCGCCGCCCCTCGAGGTAATCGTTCAGCACTTCATGGAAGAAGCGCACCCGCGTCTCCTGCGCGGCCAGATAGGCGTCGGTGTACCCGCGAGAATACATGCCCTTCTGCTGGCCTTCCGCCAGAAGCATGTCCTGATAGACGATCTGGTCCTTGATCTCGGGCACGCCGCGGCCGTTGTCGAAGGCGCGGTGCTGCATCTCGGCCTCGCGCAGCGGCTGGGGACCGGCCATGATCGATTCCACCACGGCCTGTCCCTCGACCGGGAAGGCCATGCACCACAGATCGAACGTGCACTTGTTCGGGTCGGTGGGGTGCGGCTCGGTGCGGAAGAAAATCAGGTTGTCCGGCAGGAAGCTGATGGTGACGTTGGGGAACATCACCGTATGCGGGCTGTCGGTGATCTCCTCGTCGTCCATGTGCTCGTAGTGGACGTAGCCGCGCTCCTTCCACAGCCGCTTCTTGGCGGCCTTGAGGTCGAGCCAGCCCTGCATCGCCTTGGTCTCGTAGTCCGGGTAGGCGGCGGGATCGATGTCCCACGCCTGCAGGATCATGTCGAAGGGATGCACCACGCCGTCTGGCAGGCGATCCGACAGCGAGGGGCGCATCGGCTGCACGGTGCGGCCATGACCGTTCGCCCACATCTCGTGCCGCGCGGTGTCGACGTCCTGGTCGATCCATGGCGGCACCTGCGGGTGCGCAGTGCGGGTGTGATAGCTTTCGGAGAAGTTGTCGGTGGCGAACTTCCAGTTGGTTTCGAGGTCGATCTTCATCCAGAACACGCGCACGGCGGTGTCCATCGGGTAGTTCTTGTAAAGGTCCGGCATCGGCGACAGGAAGTCGAGCAGTTCGGGCGCCTCGTCGTCCATCGTGTACCACACGAAGCCGCCCCAGGTGGCGCAGCGCAGTTCCTTGAGCCTCAGCTTGCCGCAGGGGTTGCCTTGCGGGAAGTCCTGCGGGTCCTGCGCATAGTTCAGCACGCCGTCCTTGCCCCAGACCCAGCCATGGTAAGGGCACTGGAACGAGTCCTGCGAACTGGCGTCCCACACCAGCCGCATGCCGCGGTGGCGGCACGAATTGTAGAACGCCTTGATCGAGCCGTCGTCCTGACGGACGCAGAAGACGGACTCGTTCATGAAGTTGTGCACGACGTAGTCGCCCGGCTCCTCCAGCTCGGCCGTGCGGCCGGCGACGTGCCAGATGCGGGTCCACATATGGTCCCATTCGCGCTGCATGAATTCGACCGAGGTGTAGCGGTCGCCGGTGATCGGGTCGCCGCGAAGATTGTCGGCGTTGCGCCCATCAATCATCAGCGCGTCGATGTCTTGCCTTCCCATCTCTGCTCCTTTCGGGACCTCTTGCCGGGTCCGTCTCGTCACGGAGCAGGATAACAAAACTGGTCGATCGACCTGCCTGACAAAACAGACAGGGCCCGACACGGTCGTCAGGTGCCCTTCAGACTCTCCAGTCCGCTGGCGAAGAAACGCAGCGCCGGGGCCGCCATGTCCTCCAGCCGCGCAACCGAATGGTGGCCCGCGCTAATGTCGTCGAGGAAGCCGGGGTCCTGCACCATGAAGATCAGCGCCGCCTCGATCAGATAGACGCCCGCCAGAAGTTCGCGTTCGGCGATGTCGGGCCGGTATTCGCGCAGCCGGTCGATCAGGATCTGCGACACCACGCTCAGCTTGGCGAGGATCGGGCGCAGTTCAGGCAAGCGGTACGAACTCATCAGGTGCGAGGTCATGACCATGTAATTGCGCAAGGGGTCGTCGAGGCGCGAGGCCGCCTGCAGGAACGGCAGGATGAAAGCGGTCACGATCTCCTCCAGCCCGAACTTCCCGCCCGCCTCGGCACGCGCGAAGCTGGCGGCGATGGTGCCGCGCAACAGGTCGAGCTTGCGCTCCAGCACGGCATCGAGGATCAGGTGCTTGTTGCCGAAGTGGTAATGGACCAGCCCCATCCTCACGTCCGCTGCCCTGGCGATGTCGCGCAGCGAAGTGCCGATATAGCCGCTTTGCGCGAACAGCACCTCGGACGCATCAAGGATACGGTTTCGTGTCGCCTCCCCCTTGGTCGAGGTCGAATAGCGGCCGGAGGTGCCCATTTCCGTCATGCAACCGCCATTGCTCTAATTTGTCAAACCGACAACCCGTTTCACATGCCGGATGCGTCCCAGTGTCAGGCGCGAGGATACGATACTGCCGTTGCTTCCGGCAGTGCAGGTGGAATGCAGCGCGCCGCATCGCCGGCGCATTACGATTACGCGATCCGCACGGGCCTTTGGGCGGCGACCTCAAGCTGGCGAGCATGGAAACGCTTCGATTAGGTGCCGGGCCGCAAGCCGAACGATACCGTCATTACCCCTGCCCTCCCCAGACTTCCGAGGCCGCCAGCACGGCGAGGCGGCCCCCCGCCTGCAGCAGCACATCCTCGTTTTCTTTGGGGGAAGGCAGAAAACGGCGATCGAAGCGATGGCGTCTATACCCCCGAATCCTTCGCCGCCTTCAATTCAGGTGGGGGTTTCGGCGGCATTCCTGCGCTGACCTTCTGCAGCGCCTATCTGAACGGCAACGTGAACGGCGCCAGCCCGGGCTGCGTGCGCGGCAACGACGGCGGCAACCCCGGCGACGCCGATCCCTACACGTCCAACGGCCATCACGTGCACCCCATCAACAACAAGTCGATCGGCGGCATGGCCCGGATATACCAATGACCTCGTGGGCTTCGGCTGGCTCCTCAATCTCTACGGCGCTCCACGAACCTATGGCGTTTCGGTGAGCTTCAAATTCTGAAACCTTGCTGTCAAAAAGTCGAGCCGTCGGAACCGCCTGCCGTTCTGGCGGCTCGTGCCATTGCCGTTCAAGACCTGCCAACGCACCGGCAATGGCGA
This sequence comes from Novosphingobium sp. HR1a, assembly GCF_015594425.1. NCBI lineage: Bacteria > Pseudomonadati > Pseudomonadota > Alphaproteobacteria > Sphingomonadales > Sphingomonadaceae > Novosphingobium > Novosphingobium sp. HR1a. Next base: position 47,597 of record NZ_JABXWS010000076.1, on the reverse strand, counting down.
ACAAGAAAGCAGTGAATCACGGCACGGCGGGCGCATAGCGGCGCTCCAATTCGCTCTGCCGCGTGGTGAGGCTGGCGCGCTTGCCTTCGATGATGACAACGGCGGCACCGGTGGAAGGCTCCAGCGGATCCCCGTCCCAGACGACGATGTCGGCCGCGCTGCCCGGCGCAAGCGTAGTGGCACGGCCGCCCCAGATCGCCGCCGGATTGACAGTGATCGCCCGCAGCGCGTCGATCCGGCTAAGTCCGGCGGCGACTGCAAGCCCCGCGCCTTCGCGCAGCGCCAGCCCTGCATTATAGCTCAGTTCTACCGCTCCGCCGACCAGTCCGAACGCCACCTTTACTCCTGCGCGGGTCAGGATCGCGGCATTCTCCTGCCGCGCGCCGATCTGGTCGAAAGTGCTGGGCAGGTTCGCTTCAGGATCCAGCACCACCGGAATATGTGCCTTGGCGAGCAGGTCCGCTGCGCGCCACGCCTCCGCGCCCCCCACGATCACCACTTTGATTCGATAGTCTCCGGCAAGCCTGACCGCCTGACGCACATCGCTTTCGCGGTGCGTGACTATCGCCAGCCGCATGGCACCCTGAAGCACCGGACGAAGCGCCAGCCGATCCTGACGCTTGAGCGCGAATTCGTCGCCAGAGGGCAAAGTGGCGAGCTTCGCTTCGTCAAGGGCGGCGCGCAACAACCCCCATTGCGCTGCCCGTGAACCGGCCTGCCTATCCCACGCGCCGCCACCGATCACCGCGAACATTGCTGCGCGTGCCTTGCCGAGAATGTCGGCCCCCGGACGCAGCCGCGCAATCGCGGCCATGCCGGAGAAAGGCGCAATACCCGACGGCCCCGGGAAGCTGAGCGCGCTGGTGACACCATCCGCGCGCGCCAACCCGACCAGCGTTGAATTGCCGTTGAGCGCATAAGACACGTCGAACGACGGACCTGTCCCGGCATCCTTTGCCGCAGAATAATCGCGCGTGTCACTTGCGGCGGAGACCTCGACCAAGCCAAGCTGGGTCGCACCATTGATCAGACCGGCGTTACCGGCTTGCCGCCTGCATCGATCACCTGCGCCCCCGCTGGTACACCGCCTGCGACCGTCACCGAGACGATCCTGTCACCATCGATGAGCACCGTCGCGTCATTCAGCGGGGTGTCGCCGGTCATCGTCCAGGCCTCCGCATGGACGATGGCGATCTCCTGCGCGGCCACCGGCACGGCCCCCAAAACGGCGAACGGTACGGCGGCCAGCGAAAGAAGGCCCCGCTTCATGGACGCACCGCCGCGCGGCCGAGTTCGAAATCGGAGTCTGGCTCCTCGGATGGCGCGCTGCGATCGGAGACGACCGCTCCATCCATGAGCACGAGATCGGCCTTGGTATAGATGCTGAATGGGTTGCCGGACCAAAGCACGACATCGGCATTGAAGCCCGGTGCAAGCGTGCCGATCCGATCGGAGAGACCCAGCACGCGCGCAGGATTGCTTGTGATCCAGCGTATCATCCGTTCAGGCGGCACCGCGATGCCCATCTGCCTGCCCGCCCCGGCCGCCTTGGCCGCCTCCATCGCCAGCCGCTGGCCCGAAGCCGGGGAATCGGAGTGCATCGTCACGCATACCCCCGCCTTGTCGAGCATCGACGCGCTTGCCCGCAGCGAATCCAGCGTCTCCATCTTGAACCCCCACCAATCACCGAACACCGCCGCGCACACGTCGTTCTCGCGCAGCAGTTCCGGGATCTTGTAAGCCTCGCCTGCGTGATGAAACGCAACGAGATGAATGTTGAACTCGCGCATGACCGAAAGCATCGTGGCCATGTCGTCGGCGCGGTAGCAATGCATGTTGAGCCTCAGGTCGCCGGCCAGCACGCCGGCCAACGCTTCGCGCTTCAGATCCTGGCCCCGCCCTGGTGGCGGCCCGCGTCGCTTGGCGGGCTTGCCGTCGAAATCCCTCCAGTCATGAAGGACCTTCTGGGCATCCATGAAGGTTTTTCTGACATAGGCGACCACGCCTTGCCGGCTCGTCGGCCCGCGATGGCTTTCCGCCCCCTCGGACTTGGGGTTCTCGCCGCAGGCCATCTTGAAACCCTGTGGTGCCCCGGGAAACTTCATCGCAGCGACCGTGGTGACGTGGACCGGCTTGACGGTGATCGCGCGGCCGCTGAAAATCGGGCTCGAGCCCGGCAGCACCTGGATCGTCGTCACGCCGGCTTGCAGCGCGCGTGAAAAGGCTACGTCCTGCGGGTTGATCGCAGTCTCGATCCAGGTGTCCGCGACGTTGACGTCGCTGGCCTCGGCAACGTCGCCCGCCTGGCGATCGATGGTGGTGAGGGGCAGTACATAAGTGCCGTCATGGCTGTGTACGTCGATAACGCCCGGCGTGACCCAGCGGCCCTGCGCGTCGATCTCCCGCACGCCGCCCGGGTTGGCCAGGCGCTGCCCGACGGCGGCGATCTTGCCGTCCCGTACCAGAACATCGCCATCGTCAAGACGGCCGCCTGCACCGTCGAGCACGGTGGCGTGGCGGAACAGCACATCCGAGCGTGGTCCGGGCTTGTAGGTGCTGGGAAATGGATCGCGCAGCCAGGGATCGATCTCGCCGACTTTGTTGAAAGGCCCGGCCTGTTCATGATGAGCATGGTCTCTGGCCGCGATCGGCGCCGCACAAAGACTGGCGCTGGCGGCAGCAACAGCCATGATGCGCAATCGACGGATCATATCCGCTCCTCGTTGAACCGGCGCATCCAGCGGACGAGAACCGGATCGGGATGACGAGCGACGATCGAGCGAAGCGTCTCGGGCCTTTCGTCCTGGCCCAGCTTGAATTTGCCTGCAACGCGGGTCACCTGCGCCCTGAAGCCAACGATCGCTTCGAGCATCCCGGTGTAACGGGGACCGAGCATCGTCCTTCCCCAACCCGTACCATCATCCATCCTCGCGGCGAGCAGATCGAGCGCCTCTTCGGTTCTGTCAGGCTCGAAGGTCACCTCTGCCTCAATCCGCAGCTGGGCAAAATTCCAAGTCGGCGCCCAGTTGTCGAGACCGGCCTGGGCCGGCGAAACATATCCGTCCGGCCCATTGAACAGGACCAGCGCACGCGGAGCTGACGAAAGAGCCGCGTAAAGCGGATTGCGCCGAGCCATGTGTCCAACGAGGTGAGTCAGCCTGCCCTCGGGATCATACTCGCCAAGCAAGGGAAGCAGGCTCGCATGGTCCGCGCCGCCGGCTGCCGCGCACACCCAGGCGAGAGGGAATTCTGCAATCAAATCGCGAACATCGCCTCCGTCGAAGCGCTCGAAGAGTTCGCTCACCCCAGCCCCGCTTTCGCCTGCCACATCACGTCCTCCTGGCCTTACGGTATCTGTTTTCCCTGCGGGCCGGACAGCTGCAAGCACCAAGAGCTAAAATTTCGCTGGGCCAAGGGTATCGGCGATTGTCCTGGAACTGCAACACCCATACGCTGGCCTCGATTTTATCTCTTCCTGCACCAGGAGCCGGGTCCAATGCTGCGTCCATGGAAAATGAGCTTGAGCGAGCGGATCGTGCACTCTTCGCGCGGTACGCCCGTCTACATGCAGATCATCCAGGCACTCATCCGCGACATCGAGAGCGGCAGGCTGGCATCCGGCACATTTCTTCCCAGCAGCCGAGAACTTGCGGACGTGCTGAACGTCAATCGCAAGACCGTGGTGCTCGCCTATGAGGACCTGATCGCGCAAGGCTGGCTCGCCTCGGCGGGCACCCGCGGCACCAAGGTGTCGACTTCGCTGCCCGAACCAACCGGGAAAGCCGCGCGCCCGGACGTCGCCGAGCATATGGACGGCGGCGCCGAGTATCGGTTCGCAAGGCCGCCGATACGCGCTCTGGCGCTGCCGGGCGGCAAAGGATTGAAGATCGACGAGGGCTCTCCGGATGGCCGACTGTTCCCGCCGGAACTCCTGGTGCGGGCCTATCGGGTCGCGGCCCAGCGGGCATCGCGGGCCAATCATCTTCAATATAGCGATCCCCGCGGCTCGGAAGGTCTGCGCGAAAGCATTGCAGCGATGCTGAAGAGCCAGCGCGGCCTGCCGGTCACTGCCCGCAACATCTGCATTACGCGTGGCAGTCAGAACGGGATCTTCCTTGCGGCGCAGGTCCTCATCACGCCGGGCGATGCAGTTCTCGTGGAAGCCCTGACCTATGAACCGGCCGTCGCCGCCTTCAGGGCATGCGGCGCTCGCATCATCAGCATCGGGCTGGACGAAGGCGGAATAGATGTCGAGGCGGTCGAGCGGGCCTGCCGCCAGGAACGTGTGCGCGCCGCCTTCGTGACGCCGCACCATCAGTTCCCCACCACCGTCGCCTTGCGCCCGGAACGACGCCTGCGCCTGCTCGAACTGGCCCGCCAGTTCGGTTTTGCCGTCGTCGAGGATGACTATGACCACGAATTCCACTTCGAATCGCAGCCGCTCCTGCCGATGGCCGGCTATGCTCCGAACCGCGTGATCTACGTCGGCTCGCTGTCCAAGCTCCTGCTCCCGGCCCTGCGCATCGGATACATCGCCGCGCCCGAAGAAGTCATCGACGCGATCGCTCACCGTGTTTCGCTGGTGGACGGCATGGGTAATATCCTCACGGAAGATGCCGCGACACAGCTCATTGAGAACGGCGAACTGCGCCGTCACAGCCGCAAGGTGCGCCAGATATATGCAGCGCGCCGCATGAGATTCGCCGCGATGCTGGACGCGACGCTCGGCGGATTGGTCGATTACGCGGTTCCCGATGGCGGCCTCGCTTTCTGGCTCCGGTTCCGCGATCGCGCCGACCTCGACCGCGTGGAGCGGCGCGGCGCGGAATTCGGCCTGCGCTTCGCCCTGTCAGAATCCTTCATGACGAACGAAGACGCTCCGCGCGGGCTGCGCATCGGCTTTGCCAGCTTGACCGAACACGAAGCACGCCAGGCCCTTTCTACGCTCGCCGCCGCAGCCGCGAGGTAAGTGGACCAGTCATATTGGCGAAACTGGATGTTCTCGCGCAGCCAAAGGCGGGGAACTAATAACCGGAATTCTTTCGCACAAAACGGGGATACCCTTGATGAAGACCTTGAAGTTCCTGTTGGCAGGCGCCGCGACGGTCCTTGCCTCTGCTGCATTCGCGCAAGGGGCGGCACCCGCTGCATCGGCGTCCGGCACCGCGAACGCAGCGGCGCCCTGGCCGGAAGCGTGGTTCGAAATCTTCAAGCTCGCGCCCGGCAAGCAGGAAGAATTCATACGCCGCATCGACCGCGCCGACCAGGTCGCTGCCACGGCCGGCCTTCCCCCGATCCAGATCTTCGTCCACGAGGATGGCGCCGACTGGGATGTGCTGCTGTTCAAGCCGGTGACCGGCTTCAAGCCCACGACCGCACAGGAAGCCGCAATGGCCGCCAAGCGCAAGGAACTGCATATGGAGAGCGGCCCGGCCTATTTCCTCGGTATCCGCGAGACCATCGCTTCCCATACCGACAGCAAGGCCTACGGCCCGCTCAGCGCGGCGCAGTGGCTCGACAAACTCGACAAGTGGCGGGCCGAAAACCCTCAGCCAGCCCAAAAGTAACGATCGTGGGGGAAACGAAGAGATGATCGACAGGCGACGCTTCATCGGGGGCTCCGGCTGCGCGTTGGCCATTGGCGCGCTTCCCACCCTCGCGGCCGAGGCGGAACTGGACGCGGCCTATGTCAACGCCCGTGTCTGGACCGGCCGCAGCCCCTCGGAACACAGCGATGCGCTCGGCGTGATCGGCACCGATATCGTTGCAATCGGCGACGCGGCGGTGCGAGCGCGTAGCGGCAGGCGGACCCGGATGATCGACCTGCAAGGCGCGTTCGTCGTGCCGGGTATGGTCGATTGCCACACGCATTTCGCCCGCGCCTCGCTGATGCTGTCGCGCCCGTCGCTGCGCGATGCAGACACACCGGCAGAATTCGTCCGACGGATCGGCGCGGCTGCGGCTGCCTTGCCCAAAGGCCAATGGCTCGAAGGCGGGAACTGGGACGCCGACCGCTGGGGAGGAGAAATGCCGACACGGCAATGGATCGATGCCGTCACCCCCGACATTCCGGTAGCCGTGATCCGCTACGATCTGCACATGCTGCTGCTCAACTCGCTGGCGCTGAAGCTGGCAGGCATCGATCGCAACACGCCCGACGTGCCGGGCGGCGTAATCCTGCGGGATGCACGGGGCGAGCCGACGGGCGTGCTCAAGGACGCGGCACGGGACCTTGCCACGCGCGCAATTCCCAGGCCCAGCGAAGCACAGGTCGAGGCCGCGATCCGCAGAGGCATCACGCTCGGCCTCAGCAAGGGTGTCACCCAGGTACATAACACCGATGTCGATTGGGAGACCCACGACGCGCTCCGCCGCATGCGCCCGCGCGGCGAGACCGACATCCGCTTTTATTCCTATACGCCAATCGCCGACTGGGAGCGCGCGGTCGCGCAGGTCAAGGCCGAGGGGCGCGGCGACGACTGGGTTCGCTGGGGGGCATGCAAGGCAGTCTACGACGGATCGCTCGGTTCACGCACCGCGCTGTTCTACGAACCCTATCTGGACGATCCCTCCACGCATGGCATCGCTGTCACCAGGCGGTCCGACTTGCGCGAATGGATCGGCGAAGCCGACAAGGCAGGGCTTCAGGTTTCCGCACATGCCATTGGCGACGAGGCGAATGACGAAGTGCTCGACGTCATGGCCGAAGTCGCTGACGCCAACGGCATGCGCGACCGTCGTTTCCGGATCGAGCACGCGCAATCGCTCAGCAAGGCGGCGATCCCCCGTTTCGCCAAGCAGAACGTGATCGCTTCGGTCCAGCCTTACCACGCGATCGACGACGGCCGGTGGGCGATCCGGCGCATCGGCGAGGAACGCCTTACCCGAACTTACGCCTTTCATTCGCTCGTCGCCTCGGGCGCGCATGTCTGCCTGGGCTCGGATTGGCCGGTGGCCCCGCTCGATCCCATCATCGGCATCCAGGCGGCGGTGCTGCGCGAAACGCTCGACGGGAAGAACCCCGGCGGATGGCACCCGGAGCAGAGGATCTCGCTGGCTCAGGCCCTGGCAGGCTATACCCGCGAGGCAGCCTATGCCGGATTCATGGATAAGCGGATGGGCATCATCGCCCCGGGCCGTCTCGCCGATTTCGTCGTACTCGACCGCGACCTGTTCGCCATCGATCCGGAGACGATTGCGCAAACCGGCGTGCTGCGCACCGTCGTCGGCGGAAAACAGCGCTTCGGCTGAGCGGCGCTGCCGCACACCGGCATTTCAGCCCGCCGGGCGATGTTTCCCGAGGTGGGCAGATCACGCATCGACGGCGGGAGTTTTCCGAATGCGGCCAGCATCACCTGGTCCCCTGCCTCAGGACAAACTGGATGTTTTCGGCTCCAGGCCGCAGTCAGATGGAATGCTGGACCGTGCGGCTCGGCGCGGGCGCAGGAAGGAACCTTTGCAGCGGACGGGAAAATCCGTCGCGGCAGATCGAGTCAACTCATTTTGGGGTACGAACCATGCGCATTTCCATCATTCGGGGATCCAGCGCCGCGGCGCTCGCGGCGACATTCGCAATCGCCTCACCCGCCTTCGCCCAGCATGCTCCCCGCGATGCCGAGAGCGAGGAGAGCCGCAACGACATCATCGTAACGGGTCAGCAGGCGCAGAAGCAGGTCGTAAGCGACGGCAATATCGGCGTCCTGGGTAACAAGGACGCACTCTCCACACCGTTCAACATCACGTCCTACACGGCGCAGCTGATCCTCGATCAACAATCCGAGACGATTGGCGACGTTCTCGAAAACGACCCTTCGGTTCGCACCACTTATGGCTCGGGCAACCAGTCCGAGCTGTTCGTCATCCGCGGCTTCGCATTGAACGGGGACGATGTGTCGATCGACGGCCTTTATGGCGTCACACCGCGCCAACTCGTCTCGCCGGAACTCTATGAGAGCGTCCAGGTCCTGAACGGTGCCAGCGCCTTCCTGTTCGGCGCTGCTCCGGGTGGGTCCGGCATCGGCGGCGGCATCAATCTGGTGCCGAAGCGCGCGCAGAAGACGTTGATCCGCGGCACCGCGAGCTACAGCGCCGACGGCATTCTGGGCGGCAATGTCGATATCGGCACACGTTTCGGCCCGGACCGGGAATTCGGCATCCGCGTGAACGGAGTCTATCGTTCGGGCGACACTGCGGTCGATAACGAGCACCGCGAGGTAAAGGTCGCAGGCGCCAGCTTCGACTTCCGCAAGGGACCGGGGCGCTTCTTCCTCGACTTCGGCTACGAGGAGCAGGCGGCAAACTATAGCCGGCCAACAGTACGGCTGGCGAACAACATCGCGGTTCCCAGGACGCCGGACGCCAACGACAATTACGGACAGCCCTGGACCTTCACCAAGCTGCGAGACATTTATGCGCTGGCGCGTGTCGAAATCGATATCGCCAAGGACTGGATGGTCTATCTCGCCGCGGGAATGCGCGACGGATCCGAAAAAGGCGATTATTCGACGCTCACGATCACCAATGCGGCCACCGGTGCCGGCACCGGCTCGCGCCTTTACGTCCCGCGCGAGGACAATAACGAGAGCGGCCAGTTCGGCCTGCGCGGCAAGTTCGCCGTGAGCGGCATCACCAACGAAATCAACTTCGGTGGATCGGCCACCTATACGGAAAACCGCAATGCCTTTGCCTTCGGTGCCTTCCCAGCGGCGGTCCGCACAGCCTGCGGGGCAAGTGCCACTTCCTTCTGCACCAATCTCTACAATGCCCCGATCGTCGATCGGCCGCCGAACTCGGTAACGCCGGGCCTGGTCTCCGGCTCCTTTACAGATCTGCCGCGCGTCTCGACCGGCGCGTTCACCAGCCTGTTCGCATCGGACACGATCGGATTTCTGGGCGATCGCATCCTCGTCACCGTCGGCGCGCGACGGCAGAACATGATAGTCAACGCCTACAATCGCACCACGCTCGCCCGGACCAGCCGCTACGATGAAAGCCGGACGACCCCGGTGGTAGGTGTAATCGTCAAGCCGGCCGGCACTGTCTCCCTTTACGCCAACCGTATCGAGGGCCTGGCCCAAGGCCCCACCGCGCCGCTCACCAACGTCACCAATCCGGGCGAAGTGTTCGCGCCATACAAGTCAGTTCAGTATGAACTCGGCGGCAAGATGGCGATCCACGGCCTTACCGGCACCGTCGCGCTCTATCAGACGAAACAGCCGAGCACCTTCACCACGACGCCTGCAAGCGGCCTGGGCACCTTCGTGGTAGACGGTGAGCAGCGCAATCGCGGCGTCGAGGTCACCCTCAACGGCGAACCCGCCGACTGGCTTCGCTTCATCGGCGGGTTCTCGGTCAACGATGCCAAGATTACCAAATCGCTGAACGGGGTGAACAACGGCAAGAAGGCGATCGGCGTCCCCGACTACCAGGTCAATTTCGGCACCGAGGTCGTGCCGTCCTTCATCGAGGCCCTGACGTTGACCGGCCGCGTGGTCCTGACCGGCAAGCAGATGATCAACATCCCCAGCGCGGCGGCCGCCGCTCAGGAACTGCCTGACTGGGTCCGTTTCGATCTCGGCGCGCGCTATGTCGCAGTGATCGGCGAACACCCCGTCACCTTCCGTATGAGCGCCGAAAACATCGCCAATCGCCGCTACTGGTCATCGGCGTTCGGCGGCTATCTATTGCAGGGCTCGCCGCGCACCGTGAAGGCGTCGATGACTTTCGAATATTGATGCCGGATCATCCCGCGCCGTACGGCGTCGAACGGCGCGGGATGCCGACTGATCGCGCGGGGGGGGGGGGGCTACTGAGCTGCCTGCCTCTCCGCATCGAGCCGCTCGACAAGTTTTTCGATCTCGCCGGGATTGAGAACCCAGGTGCGGGTCTTGCGCCCTTCGCGAAACACGGGCCGCGTCAGCAGGATGCGCGGCTGCTCCTTGGCGAAAGGTTTGAAGAGAGAGAAGTGCATCACGCATTCGAGCATCGATCCGATCACCGGCGTCTTGCCATCCAGATCGATCAGCGTTGCGGGCTGGTCCCAGGGAATGTTCATCATGGCGCGCGACTATCGCGGGTTTGGACCAAGCTCAATGCCGCAAATGTGACGTTGCCGGTCGTCGGGATCCGCAAGGCTTTCGGCTCCGGCGCGCTGCACTGCTGGTGGTCAGAAGTGGCCGGGTTGGTCTGAACACGTCAAGCGGTTGACACCTTTAATCAGCGGTCCAAGGCGCAGTGGCGTGACATGTCGTGGCGTGAGCGCTTGTTTTGCCGCAGCTACGGCGATCTCCGGTTGCTCGTCATCAATCGGCTAATCGCTTTGGAAATGTTGGCCTTCATCGTTACCGGAAATCAAGGTCAGCACTTTGCGCTGCTCGCTTTCATCGGCTTCGCACTATCGACTTTGATGTTGATGCTGATGATGAAACATCAGTCTGACATTGTCATACGCCCCGGCAGCTAACCACCCCTTCCGGTCGTAAAGCGACGGCAAGCCGACGCCCAGAACCGGACGTTCTGGCACGCTTCTGTTCAAAAATGTTGTGCTGGAGAACGGACCTATTGCGGACACGGTGCTTCGTGGAGCGCGGCGTATGTCTGCTAAGTTATTGTATTGTTTGGTTGCGGGGGCTCGCAACCACCGATACCGACATTTGCTGCAAACCTTAATCTAGCAAACCTTAATCTAGCAAACCTTAATCTAGCACACCCTACGCACCTTACGGTGCAGAAATGGAAAAAAATGCAGTAAAATCAGTCGCCGCGTCTGGAAACGGTGCTAACAGTCCGGTCCCTGCCGATGGCTATGTGGTCCCCGTAAATGCGCGGTTTTCCGGGACTCCGAGGCACAGTTCGGGTATAACGGATGGCCTTATGGTCCCCCAGCGGCAAAAGCCCGGGCGCCGGGCATATCTGGACGGTAATTTCGCGCGGCGAAAGCTCCCGCTTCGCGATCATGAATACTGTATCTGGGATACCCAGTTGCCGGGCTTCGGCTTGAGGGTCAGACCATCGGGCAGGTACTACTGGTTCGTGCGCCTGCGCCATCGCGGCAAGCACCGCCGCACGTCGCTTGGCTGCACCCGCGATGTCGATGCCGAGCTTGCCCGCACGCAGGCGCGGCGGTTGCTGGCCGAGGTCGCGCTCGACGGCCTGCCCAAGCGGGCGGTGGCCAAGGCCACACCCACCATGGCCGATTACGTCGATACCTACTGGACCGATCTTGCCCGCTGCTGGAAGCCTTCCACCGCCTCGCGCAATATCGGCGCATGGAGGCGCGATCTCGCTCCTGTGTTCGGCGCCATGCGCGTCGCCGATGTTACCCCGGCGGATGTCATGCGCTGGCGCGACGATTGCGCCGGAGACGGCGAGGCGCGTTTCAACCGCGCGATTCCGGTATTGGCCGCCTTGTTCAAATATGCCGAAGCGCTGCATCTGCGTCGCAAGGGCTCGAACCCCTGCCGGGGAACGCCGCGTTACAAGCGCGATCCTTGCGAACGGTATCTCCTCCCTCTGGAGTTTCGGCGTCTCAGCGCGGCATTGCGGGAGGACGAGCCGACCCATCCGACCGAGGTGGCTGTAATCCGTATGCTGCTTTTCACCGGCGCGCGCGCCAGCGAAATCCGCGATCTCAAATGGGAATGGCTGAAGCCTCCCCATCTTGCGCTTCCCGACAGCAAGACCGGCCCCAAGGTCATCTGGCTCAACAGTCAGGCGCTGGGCGTTCTTGAAGCCCAGCCCCGGCGCGAAGGGTGTCCGTTCGTGTTTCCGAATGTCGGCGGGACCAAACCTGTCGCTCTGGATATATGGTGGTATCAATTCCGGCGTAAATGCGCTCTGCCTGACGTGCGTATCCACGACCTGCGGCACAGCTTCGCTTCCACCGCGATCATGGACGGGGTTCCGCTGGCGACCATCGGCAAGCTGCTGGGTCATCTGCTGACCGAGACAACGGCCAAGTACGCGCATCTTTCTGACGACGTGATAGCCGATGCCGCTTGCCGCGTGTCCGGCGGGCTTGCCCGCAGCATCGGGTTATCGTCATGACCGCGCTAGCTCTCAAGCAGATCGTCGCCGAGGCGCTCGCCGATGTCGGGGCCAACGTCGTGCCGCTGCGCCTGCCGCGCGGCAAGCCGAGAACCACCACCTGGCTCGGCGTCGAGCATGGTTTCGGCATCCGCTACTATGCGACCGGGCGCAAGGTCTACATCGTCCAGGCCCGCATGGCGGGGCGACTGCGCACCGTCACTATCGGTTCTGCCGCTGTCATCACCCTGCATCAGGCCACTATGGTCGCACGGCGGGTGATCGCCTATGCGCAGGTCGGTCTCGATCCCGCCACCGACCGCCAGCGCATCCGCTCCGCACCGCGATTCGACGATTTCCTCGCCGAGTATTGGCGGCGATGCGCGCCGCAGTGGAAGCTGTCCACGCTCGTCACGCATGACACCTACCGCCGCCTCTACCTCGACAAGGCTTTCCCGGGAATTTTCATCGATGCCCTCAACGAGGCCGATGTGACCAAATGGTTTGCGGGCCTGAATAACGAGATGGGGCCGGGCGGCGCTAATCGGGTCATGTCCATCCTCAACAGCATGCTGAACAAGGCCGAGGCGTGGGGCTATCGGCTCGAAAACACCAACCCTTGCCGGGTCGTGCGCCTCAACCGTAAGCGCAAGTGCGAACGCTTCCTCAGTCACGCGGAACTGGGGAGGCTGGGCAAGGTGTTGATCGAGGCGCGGGCCGGGGAGCACGCGGTCAGGGCGAGTGCGGCCACGGCGGTAACGTTGCTGTTGCTGACGGGATGCCGCGTGGGGGAGGTCACCAGCCTGCAATGGCGGGACGTGCGCGGGAACCGGCTCAAGCTGCGTGACAGCAAGACCGGGCCGCGCACCGTCTGGCTGGGGGATGAAGCGCGGGCATTGATCGCAAGCCTGTCGAGGATCAAGGGCGTGCCGTGGCTCTTCTGGAATGCAAAGCTGGGAAAGCCGATGTTGGACATATCCTGGCATTGGCACTTAATGCGGGACGAGGCGCGACTGCCCGGTGTGCGGATGCACGATCTGCGGCATACCTTCGCCAGCCATGCGGCAATGAACAAAGAAACCCTGCCGATGATCGGCCGTTTGCTCGGGCATTCCAATCCGCAATCCACCGCCCGCTATGCTCACCTTGACGATGAGCATGTTCTTGACGCCGCCGAGCAGATCGGTGCGGCCATCGAACGGATGATGGCCGCATAAAAAAGCCGTTTTACGGTCAGAGTGACAGATTTTACGCTGTTTTTAGCGGCTGTTTGTGCGGACTATACAAGTCCGATAGGTAGAGATAATCCGGATTAAATCCGCTCTTTTTCCAGAGTGCCTCTTCGTTTTTAACGAAAAGCGTTCCGCCCTTGACAGTCGCAATTTTCTCCTCACGCAAATGCCTGAGTACTCTATTTACATGCACATGAGTTAATCCGGTCGCATCGCCGATCTCTTCCTGGGTGATCGGGAGTTCCAGCGTTTGATCTCTTGTAAGCCCGACACGACCAGCGCGAAGGTATATCTCGCTCAAAAGGTGCCCCACAGATTGAATGGCATTGCCGCGACCGTTCGTGACGAGCCAACGGCGCAAGATCGCCTCGTCTATGAACGAGCTGCGCCACAACGCGCGAACGAGCCCCGGTGTCGAAACCGCTATCTCGTTAATTCGCTCGGGCTGGACAAAGGCAACCCGGCATTCCGTGAGGGCGAGGATGCCATGATCCATTCGCTGCAATACTGTCGAATGAACGCCGCCAAAATCCCCGGGCAGGAGAAATCCTGTAATGCGGCGCGATCCGTTGCGCAGAATATTGTAACGCGCCGCCCATCCGCTCAAGAGGATGTGAATACGGTTCGGATTGCTTCCTTCTGATATAATGTCGTCTCGGCGAGATATCAGATGTACGTTAGCACAAAGTTCTTTGGCATCGTTCTCGCTGATCCCCGACAAGCGATGGATCGAGGCTAACTTATTTAACAATGCCTCATGAAGCATCGAATTCCCCTCGAATCTGACGCTGATGTCCTAACCCAGGATGCTCGTCGCTGGAACAGCTGCTGTGTATACCCCTGCGTTGGGATGTGATTTTGCGGGCGGGCGCTGGAAGGGAGGCGCCGGGTCGTGGGACTGGGCGGCTATTCCCGTCTATTTGGGGCATCGTCTGCTTCCGCTGGAAGCGGTCGAAACTCCGTGTCCTGCAACAATCGTGGAATGATGACGTTTAGCTCGCATCTCAGAAGGATTTGACATGAGCTTCTACCGCAACCTCATCTTCGCGACCGCAGCAGCAACTCTGGTTGGCACTCCGCTTATCGCCGACGCGCGGACAACCAGCGGTAGGATCTCCATAAGCGAAACCCAATTCGGCTTCCTGGTGGGCGGCAACGTCGGCGGCGGCACGCTCACGTACAATGGCAAAAGCTACAAGTTCAAGATTGGTGGTATCTCGATCGGCAAGATCGGTGTGGCGAAAATTCGCGCCCATGGCCGTGTTTCGAACCTAACCGACATCTCCGACTTCGCCGGGACCTATGTCGCGGCTGATGCTAGCGCTACGGCCGTCAAAGGTGCGGGCAGTATCAAGCTCAAGAAGGGCGACGTCATCCTTGAACTCGATACCAGTTCGAAAGGCTTGCAGCTCAGTGCCAGCGGCGGCGGCGTTAAAATCACACTCGAGTAACCCGGAATGGCACTCAAGATGGTGTAGCACAGGGCGGCGCCCCCCGTTACAGCACCGTGCCTTTAATCTGAAGCATACCAGGCACCCTTCAGATTAACAGCGCGCTGCCGAAGTCGGTTTTTCGGGACGGCGCTCAGCCCGGTTCCGCAGACATGATGATCAGCAGGACGCCGGTTTCGGCTGCGACTTGGCCGACGAAGGTGAAGATCAGCGCATTTTCGGTCTGAGCGACGAGTAAGAACGCCTGTGAGGGGCCGATGGCCTCCCTTGGGGTGCCACATCCGAACAGTGCGCGCATGAGGATGCCCAGGTTGAAGCCGGCGACGTGGATCAGGTATCGCTTATGAAGGTTTTCGCGCCCATGCAGCCATGCGCGGCGCATGCCGCCACGGTCCAGGACATGGGCAAAGCTGCGTTCCACCATCTCGCCGCGCTTGCGCATGGTCTTGCGACCGATGCGGGATTTCAGGCGGGCGCGATTGGCGTAGACCGCCTTCTGTGCTTCCTCGTCACCGTGCCAGCGCAGGATGCCTTTGGCGGGCACGGGCTCCGATATGCGGGTCTTCCATGGTCCGTTTGCGAGTGCCTTGAGGCCCTCACGGGAATGATACCCCTTGTCGGCGACAAGGTCGCACGGGTTATCCGGGGTCGGTGCCATATCGACTGTCGCCAGGTTGCGCACAGCCGCCTCCAGCGTCGCCTCCAGGGTGTTCGTATCGCCCTTGTCGGCGGGATGGATAGGAGCGGCGACGATCACCCCGGTATCCAGATCGACCGCATGCTCGGGCTTGTAGCCGAGCCGGGTCGAACCGTTTTTCATCCGGGCCACCCTGGCATCCGGATCGACCGGGCTCTTCCAATCCGTGTTCGACAGCTTCTTGCCCGTGCGCTTGCGATCAAGGCGTACCAGATCGTCTGCTGTCGGCGTCTCGATGCCGCTCTCGTGCGCCATGCGCGTAAGCATTTCGCGATACGTCTCGCCGGTGTCGCGCCTCACGATCGTGCGCAGCGCCGCATTGGCCTCCATGGTCGAGCCGTCCACGCCAATCCGTTCGGCTTTCACCAGCTCATGATCTGCCACGAGCCCCAGAACCCAGGCAAAGATCTGATCGTGAACCTCGTGCGGCAGGCGGCTGCGGGTTTTCGACATCCAGCTGTGGTCGGGCACTTTCTCCCGGGTCGTCAGTCGCAGGAACTCGCGCAGCGACAGCGAGTCCGAACACCGCCAGACAATCCCGCGCTCGGAGTGGATGCCTTCGAAATAGCCGATCAGCAACATCCGAAAGTAGCGGCCGGGCGGCACCGATGGCGCCCCCATCCGCGCCGCGTAATAGGCCTGGCACGCATCTTCCACAAAGCGGTCAAACCCGCCATCGACAAGAACCTTCTGAAGCCGGTCGTAAAACGCGTGGCCCGGAGAGCGAGGTACATCCGACCACGACACGATCAGATCCGCCTGAACATCACCATCACGCCTCATCGCCATCGTCGCTGACCGCCTTCCTTCCGGCTCCAGCGTGAATCAGATCACTCCGACTTCGTCAACGGGCTGTTAAAGGCACAGCGCCGTAAACCAGAACTGACCGATCGCGCTTTTCGGGCCGAATGTAGATCGAGGTGATGCGGGGCGATAGTACCCGCATCTGCTCCTCCAGATCTTCTATCAGGCTTTCCGCCTTGCCCATCGGCAGGTCGTCCACGAAATCCGCACTTGCGGCGACGAATACCGCGTCCGGGCCCGTGTGAACGGTGCGGACATGGTTGACGCTGGTGATAGCGGGATTGGCCTCCATCACTGCGCGCAGTCCGGCGATCAACGCCGGATCTGCCGCCTCTCCGATCAGCAGGCCCTTAGATTCGCGGGCCAGCACCACGGCGACAGCTGCAAGCACAAGTCCGATAAGGACTGAAGCGGCCCCATCGAGCCGCGGATCTGCGAAGTACCCGCTGGCCCAGATGCCGAGGGCGGCAATGACCAGACCAATTAGCGCGGCGCTATCTTCGAACAGCACGATGAAGCCCGGCGGGTCTTTCGATCGGCGCACGGCTTGCCACCAGCTCTGCCCGGCGCGGCCTGCATTGAACTCCTTGGCGGCAATGGCCCAAGAGGCACCCTCCATGAGAAACGCGATGCCCAGCACGATGTAGCTCAACGTCGGGTCCGCGATGGGGTGGGGATCGCGGATATGTAGCACGCCCTCGTAGATCGAGATGCCCGCGCCACCAGCGAAGATCAGGATGGCGACAACGAAAGCCCAGAAATACAGCTCGCGCCCATAGCCGAACGGGTGCGCCGCATCGGGGGGCCGGCGGCCCTGCTTCTGCCCGTAGAGCAGCAACAATTGGTTGCCGCTGTCGACGAGTGAGTGGACGCCTTCGGTCGCCATCGCGGATGACCCGCCGATCGCCGCCGCCACGAACTTCGCGACTGCGATGCCAAGGTTCGCCGCGAGCGCGCCGAAGAGGACGATGTTTTCGCGAATGTGTCCTGCACTTCCTGCCATGGCCGTGCGCCTCACTCAGGGCAGGGCATAGGCGATGACTTGGTCGCCGATGGGGGTCTCCATGAAGTGATGGCCGCCCGGCGCGATCACGAGATACTGCTTGCCCTTCACCATGTAGGTCATCGGCGTCGCCTGCCCGCCTGCGGGCAGCACGTCCTTCCACAGCACCTTGCCGGTCCTGAGGTCGATCGCGCGGATCAGGTTGTCGGTCGCGGCAGCGACGAAGATAACTCCGCCCGCCGTTACTACGGAGCCGCCGTTGTTGGGTGTGCCAATGGTCAGCGGTAGCATCGAGGGGATGCCGAAGGGGCCGTTCGTGCGCGCTTCGCCCAGCGGCTTGTCCCAGATGGTCTTGCCGGTGGCCATGTCGATGGCGCGGATGCCGCCGTAGGGGGGCTGCTTGCACAACATGCCGGTGAAGGGCAGACGCCAACCCGCGTTGACGTCGATGGCATAGGGCGTGTGCGCCTGCGGATCGCCCGCACCCTCGGCGCCGCCGATCTCGCCGCGCGCCTGATCGCGTGGTGCCCAGCCCTTCCTGTTCGCCTCGGCGCGGGGGACGAGGCGCACGTAGTTGGGCATGTCGTTGTAGTTCGCGACGATCACGCCCCGGCGCGGATCGACCGCGATGCCGCCCCAGTCGGTGCCGCCGTTGTAGCCGGGATACTCGATCGAGCGGCGATCACTTTCCGGCGGCGTGAAGAAGCCCTTGTAGCTCGCCTTGCGGAACTGGATGCGGCAGATCATCTGATCGATGGGCGACATGCCCCACATGTCCCGCTCGGTGAGATCGGGCTTGCGGAGGGTATGCCACAGCGACACGCGCTGGGTGGCCGCGCGCTGGTCGGGCTCCACGCCGCCGCCGGGCGCCCTGATCGAGCCCACCGGCGTCAATGGCTTGCCGGTACGCCGGTCGAGCACGTAGATGTCGCCCTGCTTGGACGGCAGCACGAGCGCGGGCGCGCCCTTGTAGTCCACCAGTGTCGCCTGCGCGCCGAAGTCGTAGTCCCACACGTCGTCGCGCACGGCCTGGAACTTCCAGCGCGGCTTGCCGGTGGCCACGTCGAGTGCCACCAGCGAGGTCGCGAAATCACGCTCCTGCGGGCGGCGCAGGCTGGAGTAGTAGTCCGCCGCCGCGTTGCCCATCGGCAGGTAGACGAGGCCGAGCTGCTCGTCGCCGCTGGCGATGGTCCACATGTTGGGGGTGCCGCGCGCCCAGGTCTGGCCCTGTGGCGGATAACCGTTCCAGTCTGGGTGCATCATGTCCCAGGCCCAACGCAGCTTGCCGGTCACCGCGTCATAGCCGCGTATCACGCCCGAGGGCGCCCAGCGATCCTGCCCGTCGAGCACTTGATGGCCGGTGACGACGACACCGCGCACGATGGTGGGCGGCGAGTTGATTGAAACGTAGCCTGCGGGCGTATCGCCCATGCCGATCTTGGTGTCGACTTCGCCATTGGTGCCAAAGGCGGCGCAGCGCGCGCCGGTATGCGCATCGATGGCGAACAGGCGCGCGTCGAGCGTGCCGTAGATGATGCGCTGCGCGCAGGGCTGGTCCGCCGGGACGCCGGGGACCACGAAGTAGCTCACGCCGCGACAGGCGGCGGTATAGGGGATCGCATCGTCCGACACCTTGGGGTCAAACTTCCAGCGCTGCTTGCCGGTCGCCGGATCGAGGCCGATGACCATGTTCTTGGGCGTGCAGACATAGAGCATGTCGCCGACCTTGAGCGGAGTGTTCTCGCCGCCATACGTCTTGGCGATCTGCGCGGAGGAGGGCATGTCGCCAGTATGGGTGAGCCATACGCGCTTCAGCTTGCCCACGTTTTCGGGCGTGATCTGGCCGAGCGGGGAAAAGCGGCGCGCGGCATCGGTGCCGCCATAGGCGGGCCAGTCCTCACCAGCCTTCGCAAGCGATGGATCGCCCATTTCGTAGCGCAAGCCCGGAAGGTTGGACACCGGGCTGGTATCGGCCATTCGCGCGAAGATCGTGGCGGTGAGCGCTGTCAGCGCGATGGCGGCCGCGCTGGTCCCAAGCCCCAGTTTCCAGCGCAAGGGGTGAGCCGAAAGTGTGGGCATCACCAGCAGCGCCGCCACCAGCAGCACCAGCGGGGCGATCACGCGGGGCACCAGCGCC
Organism: Novosphingobium sp. HR1a; assembly: GCF_015594425.1. Taxonomy (NCBI): domain Bacteria; kingdom Pseudomonadati; phylum Pseudomonadota; class Alphaproteobacteria; order Sphingomonadales; family Sphingomonadaceae; genus Novosphingobium; species Novosphingobium sp. HR1a. The sequence goes on along the minus strand of NZ_JABXWS010000076.1, from coordinate 28,249 downwards.
CAGTTGTTCGCGCCCACTTCGGCAAAGGCCCAGATGACGGTGAGCACGAAGATTACGCAGTACAGCCACCCACCCAGTATCCGCCGCCGGATCAGTAGTGCGCCCGAAGTCAGCAGAGCGATGCCGGCAAGGAAATAGTATCCGGAGCCGCCCAGCACTGCGAGCCAGATGCCGCCGATGCCCAGTACCAGTCCGATCGCGGCGATAACGCCGCCGAGGATCAAGGGCGCCAAGGGGCGAGTTAACCTCGGTTGCAGGCTCGGCGAGACCACTATTTACACTCCGGAAACAATTGGGGCGACACGACGGAAATGCCCCGCCAAGCGGAATGTTCCGTGCGGCAGGGAGTTAGCCTTGGCTGTTCCCGAAGAGCCCAACGCCGATCGCGAAGGCTGCGATCATGCACCGGGTCTTGAGGGATTTCCCATCCTTGCCGATTTCTTGCGGATCATGGGCGAGACGGCGATAGAGGCGGCTCGGGAAATCTGCACAATGGGGATAAGTCGATTGCTGATCTGAGCGGTCAGGCTGGCCGCGAGCAGGAGGCAAGATGAGCAAGCGACCTCGCCGGAACCATAGTCCGGCATTCAAGGCCAAGGTGGCACTGGCGGCCGTGAAGGGCGAGAAGACGCTCGCCGAGTTGGCGCAGCGGTATGCAGCAGTATGAGGTGCATCCGAACCTCATCACCCAGTGGCGGTCGTGGCTGCTGGAGGGTGCGGCTGACGTGTTTGGTGCGGAACCCGCTGCGGCCGGGCCGCTGTCGACGTAACGGTGCTACACGCCAAGATCGCCATGCGGACACTGGCAAACGATTTATATGCCGCGTGTCGAGACGCATATCATGCCGTCTGCCAACAAACCGACCGGCATGGGCGAGCCCGGCGTTACACCGATTGCTCCGGCAGTCGCCAACGCAGTGCTGGCTCTGACCGGAAACCTGCCGTTTCTCATGAACCAAGCCACCAGTAATGCTGGTCTGTGAACTCCGGGCAATAGGACAGTGATGAAACAGACACGCTTTCTCAACCACGGCATTGCCCTTGCCGGAAGTCTTCACCTGCCAGGGCACGACCCTACGAGCGACGAACGGCAGGTCGCGAAATAGGCGGACGTTCATGCCATCGCCGCTTAACGGCGGAATGTGGTCGAGGCTGTGTAAAAACGCCGATGATGCACTCGACCGCGCAACTTTGATTCATGGAATGTCGATACCCGATTCTTTCCGTTCGCGATGTAGACCATGGCGATTCCGAAGTTGTTCGTTTCGATGACGGCGAAACGTTTTTACACAGCCTGGGTCGCGTGCTGACGTAGGTTTCCCGTGACCGTTGCCAGAGCTTGCCATTCTGTCCGGTGCCATAAATCGGTCGCCGTATTGGTGCACGGCTCCGAAATTCTCGGGCCGGTCAGTCAGACTGACGGCCTTTTGTCATTGACCGTTTTACCGCGTCTGGCGAAGGAGCGGCATGGCCAGTTCAAAGACCCTGAATGTGAAGAACCTCTCGGCGCTGGGCGCCGAGCGTTTGGCAGAATTGATCATGGAACTGGCGCAAGGCGACGCGGCGATGAAACGGCGCCTGAGATTGGAGTTGGCTGGCCAGTCCGGCGGGGCGGATGCCGCCGCTGAAATCCGCAAGCGCATCGCCACCATCGCCAAATCGAAATCCTTCATCGATTGGCATAAAGTGAAAGCGGTTGCGAAGGACCTGGATGCTCAGCGTAAAGCAATCATCAGCCACGTCGCGCCGTCGCAGCCCGCAGAGGCGTATGAGTTGCTGTGGCGGTTTCTGGGCCTCGCGTCGTCGATCTACGCGAGGTGTGACGATAGTAGCGGAACGGTAGGCGTCATTTTCGGGCAAGCCGTCGAGGATATGGGCGAGATCGCTCCTCAGGCACGCGTCAGTGCAACCCGCATGGCAGACCACGTTTATGATGCAGTGTTCGCGAATGACTACGGTCAATTTGACGACCTGATTCCGGTGATGGCGAAGGCCCTGGGATCGGACGGCTTGACACTGCTAAAAGCGAAGCTGGAGCAATCTTCTCAAAGCCAGCCCTCAGTTGATCGCAAGGTTATCGCCATCAGCGAGCGCGGCCCGGCCTACGACGTCAGGTATCGCAACCGACGAGTGCAGATTGCCCTGGCCGAAATTGCGGACGTGATGGGCGATGTAGACGGCTATGCATCGCTATACACCGAAGCCGAACAGGCGAACCCTGCCGTGGCGGCGACAATCGCAGAGCGGTTGCTGGCAGCGGGCCGCTCCAAAGAGGCACTGGAGGCTCTGAAGCGGGCCAACCCCGAGATGCGAGACGGCAGCCGATGGCCGGAATGGGAGCGGATGTGGATCGAAGCGCTGGAGGCGGCGGGGATGACTGAGGATGCCCAGCGTGAAAGGTGGCAGGCATTCGATCAGAGCCTACAGCCGGAATACCTGAAGGCGTACCTCAAACGTCTGCCGGACTTCGATGACATCGAGGCCGAGGAGAAGGCTCTGGTCCACGCATCGCAATTCCCCGATTTCCATCAGGGGTTGTCAGTTCTCATCGAATGGCCCGCGCTCGACAAGGCCGCTGAGATGGTCATGGCCCGGCACGAAGAACTGAACGGCGACCATTACTGGTTCTTGAATCAGGCCGCCGATGCATTGGAGAAGCGACACCCGTTGGCAGCGACTTTGCTGTTGCGCTCGATGATCGACTTCGCGCTCGAAATGGGCCGGTCAAAGCGGTATCCCCATGCTGCGCGCCATCTTCAATCATGCGCACACCTTGCCGGGAAAATCACCTCGTTTGGCGGGCATTCCGATCACGAAACGTACCTTGCCGATCTCAAGGCGCGGCATGGTCGCAAGGCTGCTTTCTGGAATGCGCCCACCTGATAGTGCGACTGTGAAACGCGGACAGAAACGGAAAAGTAGGCCCGGCTCTGCGGGGGGACTGAAGAGACCGGGCCGAGGTGTTAGGAAGGGTATCGGAGGATGCCCTTCAGGGTCGCAACGCGGCCCCTAGCATTCGATTATGACTGTTGCGATGGGGCGGGATGTAAACTCCTGTAAAGGGTCTGTCGGATCGCCACGATCTGGCCTATGAATGCTGTCGCGGCTGTGGGGTTTTCGTAACCGCGAGCTACCCAATAGCCCTGCAGCCGCACCCTCATTCCATCGATATCAAAACCGCCATTCCACGCGACCGGCGCCGCCGGTTTTTGGTATGCCCGTCGTGCAACCTCCACCCTGAATGACTCGACAAATGACCCCCAAGACACACGGAAAAAAGAAGGCCGTCGCGCAGCATCTCACCATGAGTATCGAGCTCGTCGAGCGGATCGACAAATGGCGCGAAAACGCTTTCGGCCAACCGACCCGACCGGAGGCAATTCGCCGACTGATCGAGAAAGGCTTGATGGATGAATAGCCTCGCCGAGATGGTCAATCGATGATGGCTATTTGGTCCCCAATTCGGTCCAAATCGGGAACGGCAGGCAGCCGCAACAGGGGCTGATGTGGTCTTCTGCGCGAAGTCAGATGCGCGCAACTGCCTCGCTGGAAACGAAATTCCAAGCCGGAACGAAGCTGATCTGCACGATCCTTCGAGAGACAAAAAGGCTGTCTATTGACAGCACACCCTACGCAACTTCGTTGCAGGTCTTGTGTTGTAAATTCAGACAGTTAGCGGGATATTTGTCTGTATCCCACCCGGTCCCAACATGTATCCCATTGCACCCCAGTGCAACAAGTATCGCAATTTCAATGAGATAGATGGTACTCACTGGGACCTATTAACGCCAACAGGGAGTTGCAATGTCCGTCATTTTCGTTTAGAAAGACCGGGCTTTTCGTAATCCCACCAGCCTCCCTGCTAGGAGGTTGGATTGACTACATCGATACAACGCACGATCAGATTTGATCGCAAGCACTATTCCGCAATCGACAAGCTCGCCAAGGAGCAGAGCCGCACTTTTGCTGACGTTCTTCGTCACGCGATTGATCACTATTTAGGTGCTCAATCTGTACTCACCGCCAGCCAGCGGCGACAAGCCCGGGTAGTCGAATACGCGCAGATCGCCCTCGACGCGATCATCCAGGAACAGCACCCCGAATATCGCGAACGCATACTGGCGGAAACGGACCGCCGGATGGAGCGTTATCATGGCGCGTAAAGAACCCAAAAAAGACATCCGCGACGACGGCCGGCACATCCCGCTCGAGCACCATACGGCCCGCGGCGATGTCCCCCGTAACTCCGGCAACTTCACCCGGGGAAGCCAACTCCTGACCACCCAGGTCTGGATGTGGTCGCAAGGCGCGAGATTGCCGCTCGTGATGTGGCTGGTCCTCTTCGCGCTGTCCTATTTCATCATCCTGTCGGTCACCCTTAACGAGAATAATTTCCAGCTGATCTGCATGCGTATTCTCTCGGCCCTGTGGGACTGGGTTGCGCTCGACAACCTCAAGCAGGTCAACCTGCGTCTGCCGGACAATTCCGTGCACCGCACGGTGATGGGCTACGTGCCCTTTGTACCAGAAGTCGCCGCCGCCTGGGGCAAGGCGGTACGGGGCATCTTCGGCTCCATCCTGATCGCCTCTTTCGTGACCGTTCCTGCCGCGATCTGGTACGTGGAATTTGCGAACCGGCGCGGTAAATCCATCGTCCAGGAACGACACGAGCGCGGCGCCATGTTGGTCGAGCGCGATATGCTCTACGAGGAGATCGTCCAGCATAACACAATCGAGTTCGAAAAGGACGCGGCCAAGCTGTTCCCGAATCTGTCCGCAAAGCAGGTTCTCCAGCTTCCTTTTGCCGACCGCAAGGCAGCTGGAATCCACCACCCCTACGACCTCGCCGGTATCCCCTACCCGCACCGCCTCGAGCAGTCTCACACCATGCTCATCGGCACCACGGGCGCCGGTAAGACCACTGTCCTTCGCCACCACATCGCGCAGATGCGAAAGCGCCAGGACACCGCCGTCGTTTTCGATCTGACCGGCGCTTACGTCGAGGCGTTCTACGACCCTGACCGCGACACCATCCTCAACCCCCTGGACGAGCGCTGCCCGGCCTGGTCGATCTTCGACGACTGCACCACCTATAGCGAGTTCACCGCTGCCGCCTCGGCGCTCATCCCATCTGATGGCGGATCGTCGGAACCGTTCTGGGCGCTCGCGGCACGCACCCTTTTTATCGAGATGTGCATGAAGCTCATCGAGCGCGGGGAGACCACCAACAAGGCGCTCGCCGACAACCTGATGACGGCCGATCTGAAGAAGGTTCATCTCTACCTTCAGAAGACGATCGCCGACCCCCTCACCGCGCCGGAAGCGGCTCGCATGGCAGAGTCCATTCGCGCCGTTTTCAACACCAACGCGCAGGTCCTGCGGTTCCTGCCCGACGAGGGTCAAAGCTACTCGATCCGGGACTGGATGACCGGCGAGAAGAAGCCGGGATCAATCCTCTTCATCACCTGCAATTATACCGATCTCGAAATGAACCGGGCGCTGCTCACACTCTGGTCCAACCTCGCCATCCACGCCCTGATGTCGATGCCGCGCACGCGCTCGCTGCGCACCTGGTTCATCTTCGACGAGCTTGGCGCCCTGCACCGGCTTCCCGCCATCGAAAGCGGCCTGCAGACCGCACGTAACTTCGGCGGCGCTATGATCCTCGGGCTCCACTCGTTCGAGAAGCTGATCCAGGTCTACGGCGAGGAAAATGCGCGCAACCTCTCGTCACTGGCGCGCACCAAGCTGATCCTCGCTGCCGCCGATCTCGACACGGCCGAGCAGTGCTCGCGCTACATCGGCAACCGGGAAATCCGGCAGATGGATGAGGGCTACAGCTACGGCTACAACAGTACCCGCGATGCATCCACGCTGACGCCGCGCAAGCAGATCGAACCGCTGGTCATCCCGGACGATATCACCAACCTCCCTGCCCTGCACGGCTTCGTGAAATTCCCCGACGGGTTTCCTGCCGCGCGCATCCTCCTTCAGTGGCGCGACTATCCCGATGTCGCCAAAGGCTTCATCAAGCGCAAACCGAAAAAGCCGGACGATCCTGAAGGCGGGGTTCGCGGAAGAGGGGGTAAGCCGAAAGGTGGAGGCGACGATGGTGGGCGCGGCGAAACATTCGCTCTCACTGAGGAGGAAATCTCAGAACGGGATATCCCGGTAGCGTTTGCGGCGGGGATCCTTTCGGCGCCGAGTGAGGAACAGGAACGGCAGGCCCGAGACGTTGATCGTGAGGCAGCGGAACGGATAGATCCCAGTGCTCCACGAGATACCGATGGCAAGCCGACTAGCGACACCCGGGACGAGCGCGAGCGCAGCACGGATGCGACCAACGTTGTCCCGATCAAACAGTCCGATCGCGACAAAAATACTCCGCGCGCAGCGCAACCGGACCGTGAAGACCTGGGTGTCCGGGAGGCGCGCGAAAATTTCAGTCGCGAGCATGGCGAGGATGACATGGGCATTGGGGACTGACCATGCACTCGATCGCCTCCGTTCGCTCATCCTCCGGCGCTGCCAACTACTTCACCAAGGACGACTTCGTCAGCGGGGAATATTATACCGATGACGCCGCCACCGAGGTCAGCCAATGGGGGGGCGAAGGCCTGCGGGATTCCTCTCTTGGCGGCACCGTCACCAAGGAAGCCTTCGAGAAGGTCCTGAACGGAGAAACCCCCACCGGGGAACAGGTCGACAGCCGGGACGGCCGTCGCCCCGGCATCGACCTGACGTTCTCCGCCCCAAAGTCGGTTTCGATCATGGCCTACATCGCCGGCGACAAGCGCATCCTCGGCCCGGACGGCGCCCATACCATGGCCGTCCAGAAGACCATGGCCTGGGTCGAAAAGAACCTCGCCGAAGGGCGCAAGACCGTCGATGGCAAGACGGCTCCGGTCGCGACCGGCAATCTCGTCTATGCCCTGTTCCAGCATGACACGAGCCGAGCGCTCGATCCCCAGGCGCACATCCACACGATCGTCGCCAACATGACCCGTATGCCCGACGGCAAATGGCAGGCCCTCCATGCCGACAAGATCTGGGCCAACAACACCGTGATCGGCTCGATCTACCATTCCTTTCTCCGAAACGAGATGGACAAGCTGGGCTACAAAACCGAGCTGCAGGGCAAGCACGGCACCTTCGAGATTACCGGCGTTCCGAAGACCGTTCTGGAGGCCTTCAGCCAGCGCCGCGAAGAGATCATGCTGAAGGCCGAGCAGCTAGGGATCGTCTCGCCCAAAGGGCGTGACGGTGTCACCGTCACCACGCGCGATCCCAAACTGACGGTCGAGGATCGCGATGGGCTCCTGAAGACCTGGCAGGACAAGGCGGCCGCTTTGGGTTTCAATGGCAGGGATCTGGCCGCGGCGGCGTTGCAGGTCTCGACCGCCCGGGAAGCGGATGGCCCATTAGACCGCAGCTACCAGGCTATCGTCGATGCCGTAGCTGGCGCCCGGGACGTCCTGTCCGGGCTGATGCGCTCCTCCGATCCGCTGGTCGATCGAGGCATCCTGCGCCTGGTAAGGTCGCCTGCAGAGGGGCGCGCGCAGCTGGCTGTCGCCTCGGCCGTCCGCATCCACGGCCAGCGCGAAGCTGCCTTCGAGATCCACCGGGTTGCCAAAACCGCGCTCGACCTTGGCCTGAAGGGTGTCACCATCGACCATGTCTCTGCCCGGATCGACAAACTGATCGACCAGGGCAAACTGCTCCCCGGCGAGATCCGCGTGAACGGCCGAATGGCGGATGCGGTCACGACGCCAGAAGTCGTCGCAACCGAAGAGAGGATCATTGCCCACTTCGAGAACGGCAAGGGCCAGGTCAGCCCCATCGTTACGGCTGCCGATGCGCCGGCCCGGCTGCAGGCGGCCTCGCCTCATGAACTGAATGCCGGGCAGCTGGCCGCCGCCACGATGATCGTCTCGGGCTCGGACCGTCATGTTCTCGTCCAGGGCGTCGCCGGCGCCGGCAAGTCCACCATGCTCCAGGCCGCCGCCACCGTCCTGCGCGATGAGGGCAAGAATGTCCTGGGCCTCGCATTCCAGAACAAGATGGTCGTCGACATGAAAGAGGGCATGGCGCCCAAGAACCTGTCGGTCGAAGACATGAAAGCCGCCGGGATCGAGGCTCAGACGATCGCGTCGTTCATCTGGCAGAACCAGGGGCATCTCGAAAATCCGCATACGCCTGCTGCGCAGGCCAGGCGCGATGAGATGAAGAACACCGTGATCGTCGTGGACGAGACGTCGATGGTCTCCAGCGACGATATGCTCAAGCTGGTCGCGATCGCGGAGGCACTCGGCGTCGTGAAGACCGGCGACATCGGTGACCGCCAGCAGCTCTCCTCGATCGACCAGGGCAAAGCCTTCGCCATGGCGCAGGCCGCCGGCGCCCCGATGGCCCGCATGGACCAGAATATCCGCATCAACCCCGATAACAAGCAGCTGCTCACCGTGGCGGCGCTGGCCAACGTCGGTAAAGCCGGTCAGGCGCTGCGGGTGCTTGGCGACAACGTGCAAGAGCACGGTGAGCCGGCACGGCAGGCGGCCGAGATTTGGCTTGCGCTCTCCCCGGCGGAACGCGCTACCACCGCCGTCTTCGCATCGGGCCGCGAAAGCCGCGGGGTCATCAACGAAGAAATCCAGGCTGGGCTTCTGCGCGAAGGCTCGATCAAGGGCGACGGCCTCGATGTTACCATCCAGGAAAGCGTCAGCACGGTCCGGGAAGAGTTTCGCTACGCCCACACCTACAAGGTTGGGCAAACCCTCAACGCTACCGGGCACGTCCCGGAGGCCGGGATACAACGCGGCCAATACGAGGTAACACGGGTTTTCGGGAACGGGAAGGTGGAAATCCGGGGCGAGACTGGCCGCAAGCTGCGGTTTGATCCTCAGAAGATCGACCCGGTGAACAAGCAAAACCGCCTCGAGATCAGCACCCTCAAGACCGTCGCCATTCATGAAGGCGATAAAATCCGCTGGACCGCCACCGACAAGGATCGCGGCCTCATGAATTCCGCGATCGCGCAGGTCGTGTCGATCGAAGGATCCAGCGTGACTTTCGAAAGCGCGTCGAAGGAACAGATCACCCTCGAGCGCGGCGATCCGATGCTCTCCCGCCTCGATCTCGCATACTCGCTCAACATGCACATGGCCCAGGGCATCACCGCCGACAAGGCGATCGGCGTCATGCTCAGCTATGAGAAGAACCTGTCGAACCAACGCCTGTTCAACGTCCTCGTCACCCGTGTCAAAGATGGCATAACCATGGTCGTCGACGACCAGGCCAAGCTGGCGCAGCAGCTCGACCGGAGTCCCGGCGACAAGACTTCTGCCCTGGAAAGCCTCGGCCGGCTCGACATCGACGGACCCGGCGCCAAGACCCAGGCTGCAGATGCGGCACTCTCGGCAGCGATGGCGGCTCAGGAACCGGGCGACCGCGACCCCATCATAATTGGCGACCTGGACAGCCTCGAGCTCTCCGACCTTCCGCCAATGGGCAAGTCGGACACGGACTATTCCAAGCCTGAGAACGGGGGCGATCCAACGAGGGAGGATCGCATCCAGGACCAGGATAGCGATCACGGCGGCCAGAAGAACGCAATCGATCCCCTCGAGGGGGATGGCCTCGGGATTAGGCCGCCCGATGTCGATGATCTCCACGGCCTGCCGCCTATGCCCGGCGGCCCCGAACAACTGCCCGGTCTGCCACAAAAGAATCTCAGCCTCGACCTGTAGGAGCCATTATGAAACTATTGACTATACACAGCGCCATGCGCGCTCACGGGGGAGCACTCTGCAATGGATAAATCCATCGCCATCCTGGTAGCGTTGGGCTGTATCGCGCTCCTTATTAAAGCGCTGACGGGTGGGGCGTCTGGCCGAAAGCCGGCCCCTGTGGCAAAGCCTTTCATGACACGGCGGGAAATGGCGATGCTCGACATTCTTGAGCGCCTGGTTCCCGAGTGCCGGTTTCACGCACAGGTTTCCATGGGCGCCCTACTCGATGCTCCCAAAGTCACGGGTAAGTCCAGGCGCCCAGCTGACCGCAACGCATTCTCGCAGAAGATCGTGGATTTTGTGATGCAGGACCGCCGCACCGGCGCGATCGTCGCGCTTATCGAAATCGACGACAGCAGCCATCGCCCCGATCGCGACCGTGCTCGCGACACCATGACCGCAGGTGCAGGCTACCGCACCGTTCGCATTGGCCGCTCCGTTCAGCCAAATTTCAATGATGTCCGCGTCGCTGTCGCGGGGTTGATCGCTGAGCCGAGTCCAACACGAGGAGCAGCGCATCGGGAATAGGTGATCGTGACAAGGGCCGGCCCTGGCCCCACACAGCTTTGAATTGTCCCGCTCTACCGTTCATTGCGCCTGGTGGGAAACACTGGGCCGCGTACGACCATACGCGAGGCATCGTATGGTTTTTGCAGCGCGACAACCTCGTCATAGGACCCCCGCAACCACGTTTCGACGTCGGCCGGCTCCAGGATGGTGATCATGGCCTTGGGATGGATGGGCGCCACAAGTTCGTTAGGGTTGCAGGTCACCATCGTGAAACCGTTGCCGGCTTCCGTCCGCTGCCAGAACCCGGCCACGGCGAATGTCGGCTGATCGGTAACGCTGAACCACATCTCGCCCTTGAGCGGCGGCTTGCCATCGCCCAGGTCGTGCTTTTTTGGCGTAAACTCGCAGAACTCGGTGAGCGGAACAAGGCAGCGGTTTTCCGGGTTTTCGGCTAGCTTGCGCCACTGCGGCAGCGACAACTGGCGCACGTTCGTCATCGGCCAGGCCGCCTTGCCGCCCAACACGTCCCACGTCATCACATCCCAGGCGCGTTTGCCGCCCTCTTCCCGGATTACATAGGCCCGGCCTTTCGGGCGCAATTCAACCGGGTCAAACCGGTTGTCCCGCGGACGCTCGGTGAACAATTGGGCGACCGAACCGAACAGCGTCTCGGGTTCGCCTCTCATGCGAGCTCGGTTACACATCTTCGCTTATCCTCGTTGTCGCCGGCAGGCGCCTCTGCCCTGTGGTCTGAGTTGTAGGGCTAGGCATAAACCGTTGCTCGCCGGCAAAGATGCCCGGTGCTTCCTGACGAAAGAAATCTCCGTAGTCGTAAGCAATCTTTGCACTCAGCGGCCGGAAACCTCGCCGACTGTCGGCCCGTTACAACACCATGTTGGTCTTCATCGATTTCGAAGCCTCCTCACTCGGCAAGAAGAGCTATCCGATCGAGGTCGGGTGGGTCTTCGAGAATGGCGTCCATGCGGACTATCTAATCAAACCAGCCCCGGGCTGGAACGACTGGGATCCGGATGCGGAAGCAAATTCACGGCATCAGCCGAGAGATCATAGAAGGCTCCGGGTTCGGCCATGATGAGGTTGCGCGCATAATGCTAAGTCAGCTCGCTGGCCATGACCTGATTGTCAGCGCACCAAGCTGGGACGGTAAATGGCTGAGCGCGTTGCTGCGAGCGGCAGGGTCTCCACGCCGCACCCTTCGACTTCGGGGAACCGATGAACTCATTAGAGAAGAGGTACAACGCCTTTTGGGTACTCCGGTCATTGCCCCCCTAGAGAAAACCGTTGTGGATCTTCTCGGATCGACGGGACGGCCAGACGGGCCGCCCGCCCACAGAGCACTGCCTGATGCAGAGCAGGAGCGGCTATATTTCCTATCCGTCCGGGAAGCGTTGCGAACTCACGCGTTCCAGCATCGCCGATGAGTGAGACCAAGCGCAAAGGTGGCAAGTATCCGGTCACCCCTGACGGAAGGTATTTCGTAGTGCGGGGCCGGCTCTGGCGGCTCACCGATCCCGCCCTGCCCGAGCAGAAACGGATCGAGTTGGTGAAGGAACTTATGGCCGCACGCCGAGCGGTCGGGGCAGCTCGAAAGAAGGGCGACAGGGAGGCTGAGGACAAGGCACACGCCATGGTCGATCAGGCAAAAAATGCGCTTGGTGAGCGTGGCCCGGTGTGGTGGGACGATGGCGCCCCGGACCTGAACAGGCACATGGCCAGGACTACGCCCTATGCGGCCTGGTATGCTGCTCTCGAGCAGTAGCGATTCTCCGCCAGCATGAGCGGCGTTTGCCGTTCCCGAACCGAAACGCTGTTCGTCGATCTGCGATGTCGTTGATCGCCGCGGTGGGGCCTCTGTCGATCGGCGATGATGGCCAATCGAGCATGGGGTGCGGGAACAGAAGCTCCAAGGCATAACCACTTCATCGAGCCGGACGGGACATTCCTTCAAGGCTCAGCTTGAGGAGGAAAGCATCATGTTCAGGTTCACCGCACCCAAATCCGCGCTTATCGCCGCCGCGCTCTGCAACGCCGCCGTATTCGCCGCTCCTGCGGCATCCGCAAGAAGCATCGAGGTCCGCTACGACGATCTCGATCTTGCAACGACGAAGGGGCAAGACGCCCTCAATGCCCGTATCGTTCGGGCAGCCCGCAATGTTTGCCGCATGGACCAGCTTCCCGGTTCCCATATCAACCCGGTCGATCACACCTGTTACAAGCAGGCGCTTTTCAGCGTGGGCGACCGCGTCGCGGCGGCAGTCGAGAAGGCGGGCGCGACCCAGCTTGGTGGCTGACGCCCAAGTGGCCGCGCATCAGGGTCTCGCCGGCGCCTTCCTACGCCGCCGACGCGGCTTGTCTGAAATCTCGATCCAGACCGGCGCATGATCGCTGGTTTTCTCCCACCCGCGCACATGGTGATCGACTTCGGCGGCAGTGAGGCGCTCGGCGAGAGGCGGACTGAGCAACAGATGATCGATGCGCAGACCGGCATTGCGGCCGTAGGCATTCCGGAAATAATCCCAAAATGTGTAGATGACCTCGCCCGGGTGGCTGGTGCGCAAGGCGTCGGTCCAGCCTTGATCGAGCAGCCGGAAATAGGCCGCGCGGACCTCCGGGGCAAACAGCGCGTCTTTCAGCCAGCGCTCGGGTTTGTAGACATCGAGATCAGTCGGCATGACATTGAAGTCACCGGCCAGCATGACCGGCAACCCGGTTTCCATGAGGCCGGCGGCATGTTCGATGAGCCGCTCGAACCAGCGCAGCTTGTACTCGAACTTGGGACCTGGCCGCGGATTGCCATTCGGCAGATAGAGCCCGCCGATAAGGATGCCGTTTACCGCCGCTTCGATATAGCGGCTGTGGGTATCATCCGGATCGCCAGGCAGCCCTCGGCGGGTCTCATGGATTTCGCCGACGCGGCTGAGTATCGCGACGCCGTTCCAGCTTTTCTGGCCATGGCAGATCGCATCATAGCCAAGGTCGCGGATCGCATGCTCTGGAAATTTCTCGTCCGGTGCCTTCAGTTCCTGAAGGCAGATAATGTCGGGCTCGGCCTCCTCCAGCCAGCGCAGTAGCACCGGCAGGCGGCCGTTGACGCCGTTGACGTTATAGGTCGCGATCTTCACAGGTCTGGCAGCTCCTGGTCGGCCCGGCCCCAGCCAGAAAGCGCCTTTGACCCCGCCCGCTTGATCAGCTCCTTCGCATCGCCGATGTGGAAGTGGGAGGGCGTGTCGATCGTCTCCATTTCTTTCCATGTGATCGGCACTGCCACCGGAGCGTCCGGCCTTGCCCGCACGCCGTATGGCATCACGGCGGTGGCGCCGCGTTGGTTGCGCAGGTAATCTACAAATATCCTGCCTTTGCGCTGGGCCTTCGGCAGAGCGGCTGTGAAATTTTCCGGGTCGGCCTGCGCCACGGCGCGCGCGAGGCGGTGTGCAAAGTCCTTCACTTCCGGCCACTGGGCGCGCGGCACCAGCGGAGCGATGACGTGGACGCCCTTCCCTCCCGTCACCATCGGAAAGGTTTCGAGGCCAATAGACTTGAGGATATCGCGAAAGTGAAAGGCGGCGCTGCGCACCGCCTCGAAGTCGAGCCCTTCGTCCGGGTCGAGATCGAAGACGAGGCGGTCGGCCTTCTCCACGTCCTCGATCCTGGAACCCCAGCCATGGAACTCGATCGTACCCATCTGCACGCAGGTCATCAGCCCGTCCGGCGTATCGAGGTAAAGGTATGGCTCCGTGTGGCCGTCCTTCTCGAGAATGCCGACCTGGCGCACGGCTTCGCCGAAGCTGCCGGCATCGTGCTTCTGGAAGAAGCACTTCTTGGCCCGGCCCTGCGGGCAGCGGACCAGGCTGATCGGACGTGAGCCCAGCCAGGGCAGCATGACGGGCGCGGCAGCGGCGTAGTAGGCGGCCAGCTGTCCTTTGGTGATCCCGCTTTCCGGAAAGATCACACGGTCTCGGTTGCTGATCGCGACGGCAGAAGCGGCGGCGTCCGCGCACGCGACCGGCGCTTCGGTCTCCAGAACTACGGCCTCAGCCTTCTTGTCTTCGCGTAGGCCCAGGTAGCTAGGATGGCGCAAGGTGCCTTCATTGGTCATCTCGGTATAGGCGATCTCCGCAACGAGTTTCGGCTTCAGCCAGTGCGCGCCGCGGACCTCTGAGCGCGGCGCTTTTACCGTCGGTGCCTCTTGCTCGAGCGGCTTCATGATGCCCATCAACCGCATGATCTCATCATTGCCGAAGCCCGTGCCGACCTTGCCGGCATAACGCAGCACGCCCTCTTCGTGGACTGCGAGCATCAGCGAGCGAAAGGCACGGGATGTGTCCGATGGTGTCCACCCGACGATGACGAACTCCTGGCGCTTGATGCACTTGGTCTTGAGCCAGCCTCCGGACCGCGACCCGATGTAGCGGCCGTCCGCTCGCTTGGAGATCACCCCCTCGAGCCCGGCATCGCAGAAGCTGCTCAGCAGCTTGTCGCCGCTGCCGACGATGTGGTCGGAATAGCGCAGGATACTTACGTCCTCTGGCAGGATCGCTCTCAGCCGATCCTTGCGTTCGGTAAGCGGACGCTGGGTGAGATCTTCGCCATCGAGTTCAAGCAGATCGAAGGCCATAAAATCGATCGTGCCCGGTGCCCCCTTGAGCGCGCCCTGCAGCGCCTGGAAGTTTGACCGGCCGTCCGCATCGAAGACCACGGCCTCGCCGTCGATCAGCGCCGATTTGACACCGAGGCTTGCGGCGGCTTCGACGATGCGGCTGAAGCGATCGGACCAGTCGAGACCCGAGCGCGTATAGGCGCGGGCACCCTCGGTGCCGACGGCAAGCAGGACGCGGTATCCGTCGTACTTCATCTCGTGGAGCCAGTTCGTCCCTGCGGGCACCGCATCGACCAGCTTGGCGAGTTGCACCGGGCGGAACGCCGGCGGCGACTGGCTTGGCCGTGACTGCTTATTGCGCGCCGAGACGGCCGGTTTACGCACAGTGGTTGAACGCGCCATAGCGGCATCCTCCTTAGCTTAAGAGAATGGTCCACAGCGCAGACTCGTTCCAGCGCTGATGAGAGTCAGCCTGGCGCAGACGGTACCGGTTGATCCCTAGCGGTGCGAAACCATCGGCCCGGCTTTTCGGTTGTAGCGTCATTGAATCGAAGGAGAACCCGGATGTCGGACAACAAGGAGCTACGCGCCCCCCAGGATGCGTCGCGCATCGCCATAGGCGAGGACTATGAGGTCGAGTACTGGACTAAAAAGTTCAGTGTGAGCGGCAACGAGTTGGCGGCTGCCGTCAAGGCCGTCGGCAACAGTGCTGATGCGGTCGAACGTCACCTCAAGGGCAAATGATCGCTACAAACGTCCGCGGGATCGGGGCCTATCCCTAGGCTAAGGCTGGGGTGGGTCCCGACCCAGCCTGTGGATAAACCTGTGGCCCCGCTGGTCATAAGCTGCGGATGATTTCTGGCATGTCCGTGCCTTTCTTGCCACCGTCTGATTTCAGAGCAGATAGGCGCATCATTTATCGCTTTGACAAGGGCGGTGAACCGCATCGGCTACCCCTTCACCTTCCAGATCGCCGATCTACGCCGGGACCGGCGTTCAGGCCGATCGAGGCCGCTGCGGCTTCAAGCTTGGATGCGAAAGCGCTCGATCGAGACATGTCTCATCGGAAACAATGCCCGCAGTGCGTCCCGGCTGCGCGGCTCGCCTCCTTACCAAAGACTATTCGGCCTTTCCCGAACCCTTTGCGGCTTCACCATCAGCCAGTGGCGGGTCCACCTCATCCTTCTTCCAACGATCGGTCTCTTCCGACGGCTGGCCAGTGGCGTTGCGCGCATCCCGAGGCTCGTACTCTCCCCTGCCGTCTCTGGGGTCTTCCTGCTTGCGCCAAGACTTGTTAGGGTCGCCGGCCGTGCCGGTAGCCTTTCGCGAATCCTTGGGCTCGTATTCTCCGCCGCCTGACATTGATCTGCTCCTTCAGCCATGCCCCTCGCGAGGTTTAGATTTCCCGAGCAACGCCGGTTTCCGGTCATCGGACAAAGCGAGGCACGCAGTTCCGGCAACACGGCGGCACGATTGATGATGGAAACTCGATATTGCCAAACGGACGCTGCATCCCTTACGTTTGCGCCCGCCCAAAAGGATCGTTCGAAGACCTGCGACTGCCAAGGAACTGCGCCAGCAGGCCTGGACTTTTGTTTTCTTTGCCGCCTACGTCAGCTTTCACCCTCGATTAGCTTTGCCGCGTACATGCAAAGCGTGCTGGGAATGGATAGCAAAACGGCGGCCGCCAAAAACGGCGCAGCCAGGAAAAAGCGGACTGCCGGGGACACGTCATCCTCCTCTCAATAGCCCTGTGCCGCTCCAACTAATGAGCCGGGCTCTGGTGCCTTACGGCTTGGCCTGTTCGCACCGGCGCCGCATCAATCTGCCGGTGCCTGGTGAGCATCGATCGAGCCTGGGTCGGCACCGGGGCGCTTTAGGCTATCGCCCCCTATCCAGACCACGCCGATCGCGACGAGAAACATTACCACGAGGGCAATGGCTAGGTATGGCAGGTTCTTGGGAGGACCGCCCTCATGCGGGGTCGGACCGTGCTCGTGAATGCGGTTCTTACCGTCGGTGTCCAAAATTCGTCTCCTTGAACGAGATCAGCGCGGGGAGAATTAGGGTCGGCCGCGTTCGTCTTCGGTCTTGAATTTCGGATCGCGCTGAGTACCCGCCTGCTCTGCATCGGTGCTGTCGAGAGGATGTTTCTTGGCCGCCTCGCCGCCCGCCTGATCCGTCGGAGCGGCTCCCACGCCGCGCGTGCCGCCGGTAACCAGTCCGGGGTTCAGCCTCTCTTCCTCCTTGTCGTAGCGATGGGCTTTGTCCTCATGGGTGCGGTTAGTGGGTTCGGTCATATCTGTTTGCCTTTCGATGTTAGGCTTACTCAACCGCATAAACGGACCGTCGTTCCGCGTTCCTTGGTTAACGAAACCGACGCGCTCTTCGTCATGCTCGCATGTGCAGCCTGGCAGGCTGCGGCGTGGTCCCCATGATCTCAGTATATCGCGCTTCAGCGACACCGTAAAATCGGCCGCAGTATATTTCCAGCCCAGGCCTGTCCCTGATCGTGATCATGCCCCGCTGTGCACGGATAAAGGCATTGGCTTCCAAGTTGTGGACAGCATGAGTGATGCTGGCGCGCCGCACGCCTAGCATGAGCGACATGCTTTCATGGGTGAGTGCAAGATCGTCGGTGTCGGTGCGGTCCCGGTACATCAGCAACTTGCGAGCCAGGCGTTGCTGGACACTGGCACGAACCCCTGCGCTCGCTGCGAGACTTATCTGCACCATCTGGGCTTGAATGTAACGAGACAGGTACGCGCGCAAATTGACACTTGAGCGGATGCAGTCCTGGAAATCGCCGATCTCGACGAACAATGCCTCGCCTTCTATCTGAACAAAAGCGTCTCGTTGGGGTATTAGGTTGGCAATGGCTGCGGTGCCGATCATTCCCTCGCGTCCGACCACGCCGACCTCGATAGGGTCGCGAACATCACCGGTCTCGAGACTGGAGGCCACTCCGCTTTCGATGAAACATATACTGGTGAGAGCTGAGGCCGTACGCTCGAGATGAGTTCGGACTGGCAATCGGCGGCGAGCGCACAGGGGCCACAACCGCAGGCGTTCCTGCGCTCCCATCCCCAGAAGTAGCCAGTTCGTTGTTTTGCCAAAGCTCGTTTCGGCTTTCATGGGCATCTCCTCTCCGCTTAGACTTTTATCGCAACTTCTCCGTTTGTCTTACAAGGACAACGACTGATCTAAGCCGACGTTCCTCTCACATACGGTCTAACAACCTTGCGATAGGCTCAGCCGAAGAAGCCATTTAGTATTGATCCAAGTTTAGTTCCGGGATGGTGCGGTAGCGTACATTGTTTTTACTACTCGAATCATGACCTCTTGCGATATCTGAAGCCATAGCAGGGGCATAGCCGGGCTTAGGCGCGGCACAGAAGGGGCGAATCCGATTGGACGAACCAGCAGTGCTGGCAATTCGGAACTAACCGAAGGATTTTCCATATATGATTGAGACGCCGCAGAACTGGCGCGCCGGTCTTAACTTACCGCGCCCTGCCCACCGTTCATGGTCTGAACCGACGCAGCCGCCGCGTGCACGCCTGGCTCCAAACGAGATCGACCAATTGAGGAGCCGTTTCTGGGCGGTCGTCGATGGTGCTCCTGAATAGAGCGATTTAATCCTCCGTGGCTCCGCGCGGCGTCCATTTGAGCGTCGCGTATGGCCGTTTTGCCCTCAACGAAAAGAGAGACCGATGACTGAGTTCAAGCATAACATCGACTGGCGCCACGGTTTTTCGCCGTTTTTGGGCGTTGAGCGCTTTGTCGAGCGTGCCGAAACGGCCCGCAACGCCATCAGCGAGCAGGCTTCGGCGGCCCAGAACCTATTTGCAAGTCAGGCTCAATCCGGCTTCGATCGTATATTCACCTCGGCCGGGAAGTTGTCGGCGGCAACCGGCACGGCGGAGCGCATGAATGTCATTTCCAGCATCGTGATGGAGAGTTCCCGTGCGCAGATCGATAACCTCGGGAGCTGGGCCCAGCTCTACTCGCGCCGCTACGCTGACTTCCTGGCTTCTTTCGCAGTGAAACCGTCTTAGCAGAAAGACCGGTTCGACGGGTATTTTGCGCCAATAGGCTCGGCCTGCGGCGCGCCGTCAGTGTGAAACGCCGACTGGCGTCGAGTGCAAACTGTCCGGGGGTGCTTTAACCCTCTCGCAGCAGCAAGACCATTGCATTCCCGCTTCGACTTAAAGCGCTGGCCAGATCTTCGCGAGAGCCATCATCTGCCGTTACCGAGGCGACCCGGAGGGCGGTCCATGCCGGACCGACCACCAGCTGCCGGCGGAGCTTATGCTCCGCCGGCCTTTTGTCTGAGATTATCGTGGAGGGGCTTTGCCAAGGCCAAGCGCCGCTGTATCGATCGCACTGGACTAGCCGAGGCGAAGCTATTTCAGCTCAGAGTTGGCGCATCATCCAGCACTTTTCGAAAGTAGACCACGCGCTCGGTTTCTTCAAAATCGAGCGCGGCATGCACGTCATGGGCAGCGCTGTTTTCGAGCAGGGCATCGGAGGCCAGTTCACGGCATCCCATGCTGCGCGCCCAGCCCTCGACCGCTTCGATCAGGCCCCGGCCGACGCCGAGCCGGCGGCTGCTCTCGGCGACGTATAGCCCTTCGAGGAAGGCTACCGGACTGGTGTCGCAGCCATTGACGTAATCACTGCGCAGCGCTGCCTCTGCAAAACCAACCGCCTCGCCCGCAGCATTGCGCCCGAGGAAGCCGAACAGTGAGCCTGGCTCAGACAGCGACTCCAAAAGATCGTCGCGATGGTCGGCCGCGTCGGCCACCGGCCAAAGCGCCGCCCGCAGATTGGCCCAGTCGTCGAGGTTGTGTTCGCCAGCTACTTCAATCCGAACCATCACGCCAAAGGCTCTCCATCGTCATCGGGTCGGACCAGCTTGCAGTGCGGCGCTCTGACGTCCAGAGCGCCGCACTGCCTCAGATCAGCCGTTCAGCTTGTCCTTCACCGCCTTGGCCGGCGTGAACGCGAGCTTCTTCGATGCCTTGATGGTCATGGCCTCGCCGGTCGCGGGATTGCGGCCTTCGCGCTCCGGGCTGTCCTTGACCTTGAATTTGCCAAACCCATTGAGCGAGATTTCCTCGCCCTTGCTGGCCGCCTCGGCGATGGCGTCGAACACGCCGTCTACAACCTTGCGCGCATCAGCCTTGGTCAGGTCGTGAGCCGAGGCGATGGCGTCGGCGAGGTCATTGTTGTTCATTCGTGTTCGTCCTGTCGAAGTTTGAAATCGTTGTGGCCCCGCGCGTCTGGCCAAGTGGCAATTCGCGCCAGCGCCGGTAGCATGGCTCAAACCCGCCGCCGATCAAGGGTTTGACCGGCACCCGGCCCTGCCATGCTACCGCTTGTCCACAGGCTGTGGATATCGAGGCGCGATCAAACGCCTCGCTCGGTCGATGTGTTCGCTGTATGTTCCATTGTTTATGGATTCGGATGACCTACCCTTGGCGGATGATATCGACGTGCCCGAAGGCCGTGAGCGGCTAGGCCGGGCGCACCAGCTGCGCGTGGACATCGCCATTGCGCTGTCGCTTGCCCCCGCATGGCTGCGCCGGTCTTTCGCGGACCGTAATCCCGCCAAAGCGCGCGGCGCCAAAGTGGAATTCTCCGAGCGGATTGCGGCTGCGATCGAACGCCGCTTCATCGTGACCTGGCGCGGCTCGGCGGAAACTGGAGACAATGCCCGGCCGATTGAGGAAGGCGGTCCCCTCTTCGGTGGCCCCGATTTCCAGGATCCCCTTGAACCGTTTTGTCTCACGGGATCTGTCTGCGGCAGCGCGGCGGTAGGACAAGAAGAACATATAGCGAACATTAGGTCCGGTGAGCACCATGATAAGCACAGCTAAGTCGGAAAGACTGCAGTCTCTCATTGCCCAGGTCCAGGCGATCGCACCGGTATGTCGCACGGATGCGCCTTCCCTTCCGTTCGGCATCGCAGAGGTCGACGACCGGCTTGCGAGCCGGGGTTTGGCGAGTTCGGCCTTGCACGAGATCGCAGGAGAAACGGCGGCCCTGGGCGACGATGCCGCCGCAACCCTGTTCGCGGCCGGGATCGCAGCCCGCGCCTCGCAGGGCGATGTCCTGTGGATCATGGAGCGTCCCGACCTTTTCGCGCCGGGCCTCGCCGGCACCGGTATCCCGGCGAGCCGGCTGATCCAGGTCGAAGCGGGGCGCGACGCCGATGCCCTGGCCGTCATGGAAGAGGCGCTGCGCCATGGCGGCCTTGCCGCCGTGGTGTGCGAGGCCGCGCGTATCGGCATGACCGCGACGCGCCGCTTGCAACTGGCAGCGGAAGAAGGCGGCACCATGGCGCTGCTGCTGCGCCGCTGGCGGCGCGCTGCTGAAGATCCGCTCGCCCAGCCGTCCTCCGCCGTCACCCGCTGGCGTATCGCCTGCGCGCCATCGCAGGCGCTGCCGGTGCCCGGTGTTGGCCGGGCACGCTGGCAGGTCTCGCTGGTTCGCCAGCGCGGCGGCGATCCTCAATCCTGGCTACTGGAGGGCTGCGATGCGACGGGTTGCCTCGCTGTTCCTGCCGAGCCTCGCCGTCGATCGGCTGCGCCGCGACGCCGCGAGGACCGGCAGGCCGCCTGAACAGGCGACATCCCAACCCCTGCCCGTTGCCGGCTTCGAGCCGGAAGACGGCTCGTCATGCTCGTGCCCCCGCGGCGGCGGGTGGCGGCCTGGCGCGCGCTGGGCGCAAGGGTCAGGCGCTGGCGCAGCCATGGCCGCGCCCGGCAAGGATATCGACAGGCTGCCGGCGCACCAGGGGCCATCGCCGCGCGAGCTCGGGCGCCGTTCGGAAGCCGCCGACAATCCCTTCAAGAGCGATCGCCAGCGGGACGCGGCGAGGACGCCCGGATACGCCAGACCACCAGCATTGCCCGGCGATGTTGCGGCCCCTCCCCTGGTCACAAGAAAGACCGACCGGCAGCGAGTGATCATCGCCGCCGCGGATAGCTCGGCACTCGCGCTCGGGCTTCAACCCGGCATGGCGCTGACGCAGGCTCGGGCTCTGGTGCCCGAACTTGATGTGCGCGATGATGATCCGGGCGGCGACCTGCGCGAGCTGGAACGGCTGGCGCTTTATGCCGTGCGGCGCTGGAGCCCCTCGGCCCAGGTCGAGGCGCCTGATGGCCTGCTGCTTGATCTGACCGGCGTGCCGCACCTCTATGGCGGCGAAGAGCAGATGGCGCGGCGGATAGGCCGCTTCTGTCGCCGCATCGGCCTCAATACCCGGATCGCCATCGCCGGCACCGCCGGCGCGGCCCATGCGCTGGCCCGCTACGGGTCACAGCGCGTGACCATCTGCCCGCTCCACGGAGAGCTGGCAGCCATCGGGCACTTGCCACTTGCGGCTCTGCGCCTCGAACACCGGCAGCGCGAGACCGCAAAGCGCCTCGGGATCGAACGGATCAATGACCTCGTGTCGATGGCGCGCGCGCCGCTGAGCCGCAGGTTCGGTGCCAGCTTGCTCACCCGTCTCGACCAGGCGACCGGGCGGGTGGCCGAGCCGCTCGTCGGCGTCGTGCCGTTCGATGTGCCGCAAGTCGAACGCCGCTTCGCCGAGCCCATCGGCGCGGCAGAGCCGATTGCCCGTGTCATGGCCGAACTCGCCCATCGCCTGGCGCACGACCTTCTCGCGCGCGGACTGGGCGTACGCCTGCTGCGCCTGGTGTGCGAACGTGTCGATCGCGAAGAGCAGATCGTCACCGTCGGCACCGCGCGGGGCACCCGGGACGTGCCCCATATGCTGCGGCTGCTAGGCATGAAGATCGAGACGATAGAGCCCGGATTCGGCATCGAACGCATGGGCCTCGTGGCGCTAAGGACCGAGCCGCTCGGCGCCGTCGCCTTGGGCGCGGACCTCGGCCTCGGCGAAGAAGCGGACGTCGCCCTGCTGATCGACCAGATCGTCACCCGGCTCGGGCGCGGTGCCGTCTATCGCTCGACGATGCGCGAGAGCGACGTTCCCGAGCGCAGCATCGGCCGGATCGCGCCGACGGAAGCCGCCGTCTGCTGGCCGACGCTCTGGCCTCGCCCAGCCCGCATCCTGGCGCGCCCGGAGCGGATCGCCAACGTCCTGTCCGAACTTCCTGATCAGCCGCCAAGGCGCTTCGTGTGGCGCGGCATCACGCACAGCATCGTGCGGGCGGACGGCCCGGAGCGGATCGCCGGGGAGTGGTGGCGCAGGACCGGCGAGAGCTACGCGGTTCGCGATTATTTTAGGGTTGAGAACGAGCGCGGCGAACGCTTCTGGGTGTTTCGCCGCGGCGACGGAGAGGATCTGCGTTCGGGCGACCTCTCGTGGCATGTGCACGGAATCTTCGGGTGAGCATCTTCGGATGAACAGCGCACCGACATCATCGGTCTACGTCGAACTGCAGGTGACCACCCACTTCTCGTTCCTGCGCGGGGTGTCCTCGGCCGAAGAGCTGTTCGCGCAGGCCGCGTACCTCGGCATCCCTGCCCTGGGCATAGTCGACCGCAACTCCGTCGCGGGTGTCGTGCGCGCGTGGGCGGCGGCAAAGACCGCGGGCGTGCGGCTGATCCCCGGCTGCCGGCTCGACCTTGCCTGCGGCACCAGCCTGCTGGTCTATCCGACCGACCGAGCCGCCTGGTCTCGCCTCACTCGCCTCCTCACGCTGGGAAAGGCCCGCGCCGGCAAGGGCAAATGCGAGCTGCACTGGGAGGACGTGGCGGAATGGAGCGAAGGCCTGATCGCGATCCTGGTTCCGGACCTGCCGGACTCCGCCAACGCGGCTGCCCTGGCGCGGCTCTCGGCGATCTTCGGGACGCGCGGGTACATCGGGTTGGCGCTGCGCCGGCGGCCCAACGACGCAATGCGTATCTTCGAGCTCGATGTCCAGGGCCGCGAAGCGGGCGTGCGCTCGGTCGTGCTCGGCGACGTCCTCTACCACAGCAACGATCGCAAGATGCTCCAGGATGTGGTTACCGCCATCCGCCACCGGACCACGATCGACGCGCTGGGTTTCAGACGCGAGCGTTATGCCGACCGGCAGATGAAATCCGGCGCTGAAATGGAGCGCCGGTTCGCGCGTTACCCCGATGCCCTGGCCGCCACAGCCGATATAGCGGCCGCCTGCAGGTTCGATCTTGGTCAGCTGGAGTACCAGTATCCCCAGGAAGCCAGTCCCGGCGAAACCCCGCAAGCGTTGCTTGAGCGGCTGACCCGCGAAGCGGCCGACCGTATGTTTCCAGATGGCGTGCCGGACGCCTACGCCAAGCAGCTATGCCATGAGCTCCGCTTGATCGAAGGCCTCAGCTACGCCCCCTACTTCCTGACCGTGAACTCGATCGTTGCCGAGGCCCGGCGCCGCCAGATCCTGTGCCAGGGGCGGGGTTCGGCAGCGAACAGCTGTGTCTGCTTCGTGCTGGGCATCACCTCTATCGATCCGATCAAGCACGAACTGCTGTTCGAGCGCTTCGTCTCGGGCGAGCGCAAGGAGCCGCCCGACATCGACGTCGACTTCGAGCATGAACGGCGCGAGGAGATCATCCAGTGGATCTACGAGACTTATGGCCGAACCCGGGCAGCACTCACCGCAGTGGTGACGCGCTACCGTGCGCGCGGTGCGGTGCGCGAAGTTGGCAAGGCGCTCGGTCTGCCCGAGGACATGACGGCCGGTCTCGCCGGTCTGGTCTGGGGCTGGTCGGTGGACGGCGTCAGCGACGAACAGGCGCGCGAGCTCAACCTTGATACCAGCGATCCGCGTCTCGCCTTGACGCTCGAATTGTCGCGCGAGCTGATCGGTACCCCGCGCCATCTCTCCCAGCACCCCGGCGGTTTTGTGCTGACCTCCGACCGGCTCGACGAGCTGGTGCCGATCGAACCGGCGGCCATGGCTGATCGCCAGATCATCGAATGGGACAAGGACGACATCGACGCGCTCAAGTTCATGAAGGTCGATATCCTCGGCCTTGGTATGCTGGGCTGCATGCGCCGTGCCTTCGCGCTGCTAGAAGAGCACCGAGGCATTGCAATGGGAATGGCATCGCCTTCTCTTCAGCACGATGATCCCAAGGTCTACGCGATGATCCAGAAGGCGGACACGCTGGGCGTCTTCCAGATCGAAAGCCGGGCACAGATGTCGATGCTGCCGCGCATCAAGCCAACCAAGTTCTATGATCTGGTGATCGAGGTCGCGATCGTCCGGCCAGGGCCGATCCAGGGCGACATGGTTCATCCTTACCTACGCCGACGCGAAGGCAAGGAAACCGCCCAATACCCCCGCCCCGAACTGCGCGCGGTCCTCGAGAAGACCTTGGGTGTGCCGCTGTTCCAGGAGCAGGCCATGAAGGTCGCGATTGTCGGGGCGGGTTTCTCGGCAGCGGAAGCTGATCAGCTGCGCCGCGCCATGGCTACCTTCAAGTTCACCGGCGGCGTCAGCCACTTTTACGACAAGCTGGTCGAAGGCATGGTGGGCCGCGGCTATCCGCGCGACTTTGCCGAACGCACCTTCAAGCAGATCGAGGGTTTTGGCTCGTACGGGTTTCCGGAGAGCCATGCCGCCAGCTTCGCCAAGATTGCCTATGCCTCCAGCTGGATGAAATGCCATCATCCCGATGTCTTCTGCGCCGCTTTGCTCAACGCGCAGCCGATGGGCTTTTACGCCCCCGCCCAGATTGTGCGCGATGCGCGCGCGCATGGTGTCGAGGTCCTGCCCCCCTGCATCAACCGGAGCCGCTGGGATTGCACGCTGGAGCCGACACGAGGCCGCTATCTGGCCGTTCGCCTCGGGCTTCGCATGGCGCGGGGTCTCTCCAACCTGCACGGCGCGATGATCGTCTCGGCGCGCGGCGACGATCCATACGAGAGCGCTGAGGCGCTATGGCGCCGTGCCGGCGTCCCGGCCGCGGCCATCGAGAAGCTCGCGGATGCGGATGCCTTCCGCAGCATGGCGCAAGATCGCCGGCAGGCGCTGTGGCGCGCGAAGGGCCTCGGCGAGGCGCCGCTGCCGCTGTTCGCGGCAGCCGATGCGCGCGAAGGCCACTTCAGTCCTGAAAGCGAGGAGCCTTTGGTGGCGCTGGAGCCGCTGAGTGAAGGGCGTGAGGTCGTGGAAGACTACCGTACGATCCAGCTGTCGCTGCGCGCGCATCCCCTGCACTTCCTTCGCGAGGACTTAAAGCGCCGCAGGATCAAAACCGCGGCGCAGCTCGACGAGATCAAGGATGGCCGGCAGGTCGAGGTCGCGGGGATCATTCTGGTACGTCAGAAGCCGGGATCGGCCAAAGGCGTGCTGTTCATCACTATCGAGGATGAAACCGGGGTTGCGAATGGCATTTTGTGGCCGGACCGTTTTGAAGCGCAGCGGCGCACGGTGCTGTCGGCGGCGATGGTCGGGCTCAAGGGCCGGCTGCAGCGCGAAGGCATCGTCACCCACATCATCATCGACAAGGTGATCGACTACACACCTCTGCTGCGCGGGATTGGCGACAGAGAATTTTCGTTCAGGGCGGGGCCTGGCGATGGGGCTACTCACGGGGGCGGGCCTGACGCGCGCGAGCGCACGCAGGAGCGCGGCGTGATCGGGGCTTCCGAGATAAGGATCAAGTCGCGCGATTTTCATTGAATGGTAGTCTCCCACAAAGAACCAGCTGTGGCACTTTACCCGCTGGTAAAGTGCCACAGCTGGTTATTCGGTCTTCGGCGTCGTTTAGGGATTCACACCGGAGTCGGGGTGTGCTTGATTCCTGATATGTTCCAGCCTGATCTCTTCGCGGCCCCCGTCGCCCCAACGGCTCCAGCCCGAGCGTCAGCCGGTCCGCTAACGTTGCCCGGCATACTCAGGCGCCTGACCGATGTGTGCGAACGACCCCGCTACAGCTTCATGGTGCTGCATCTGATTGCCCAGGCGAGTTCCAGCACCGGGTCGGCCGGCCCATACGTTCGCGAAGCGGACAAACTGGTCCCCATCAGGGAATGGTTGTGCGACGCCCTTATGCCGGTCGCTCACCACGATTCCAGACGGGCGGCAGTGATCGAGAGAGTTCGCTCCGACTTGCTCGCGCACGGTTTGATGCCTGCTGAAGCCGATCAAGCCGACAGCCTCATCCGTGAGACAGTCGACCTACGTCTTCGTCACTCTGCCTTGACGAACGTCAGTCGAGCCGTATCGGAACTGGTGCGCGCGGGTTTGGTCAGGCGTCACTACCAAGGCTACCGCGTCGATCACCAGAATCGCGGTGCCCAGCGGCAGGCGGTGTACACCATCACGGAGGAAGCTTTTGAAGCTTTGACGATTATCAAGCGCTCTGAGGACGCCGCTGCTTCGATTTGGTCTCTGTGAACCAGCGCCGATCCGTGACCGGATTGCAATTTGCGCGGTGATAGATCCAGGCCCCGCAAGACGGCCGCACACCGATCATCTCGAAGTTCGTGCAGAGATCGAGGAACCCGTGCCGGTCGGCACGGTCCGGGTTCCGGCGAATCAGCCGCTTGGCCTACTCGCCGCCACGCTGCTCAAACCGGAAGCCAGGAATCGTTTCTCGCGTGGGGGGGCTTGCCCGAGGGACTGTCGCCTGCCACCGAAACGAGGACTTCGTAGCGGCACCGATGGTGGAGAGCTTGCTCTCGCGCAATGCCGGCGTGCGCCGCGAATTCCAGGCGAAACTTGCGTTGGAACCTGCTTTCATCGCCGACGCAGATGCGCGCCTCATCTGGTTGTCCGGAAAGCTCCCTCACCGGGACGACTTTCTTTTGACCGACCTCTTTCGACGAGAGATTTGACGCGTTTCGACCGCTGCGTCGCTGTGAGTGGTGCGAACGCCGCACCCTCGTCAGTGCGATCAACCACTCATGACTTCCGGGCGGAAAACGCTGTGCTGACAAAGCCGAGACCCAATCGCAGCCCGGCGGGATCGACGGTGTGGCCAATGCCGGCCGAAATGTGCGTGGTCACCTGGACACCCAGACGCTGCAGATCGCCCTCAGCGGCATGTAGGGCAGCGACCGGCACGACCGGATCTGCTGTGCCGTGCACCAGCAGTACAGGGGGCTTGGGAACCTTGTCTTGCCGCAGGTCGGCTGTGCCGGTGAGCACACCTGCGTAACCCACGATTGCCGCCACCGGGCGAGGCCGGCGCAAGCCGACCTGCAGGGCCATCATAGTGCCCTGACTGAATCCGACGATCGCAAGGTCAGCCTCGGTGAGGCCATATTCTTTCAGCTTGCGATCAATAAAGTCGTCGATCGCTGGAGCAGCTGCAGCGGCGCCGGCGACTAGCGCTTGAGGTGCAATGCTCGATAGCGCCCACCACTGGAAGCCCGCGTATCCTG
>NZ_JABXWS010000075.1:0-11330 GCF_015594425.1 Novosphingobium sp. HR1a | reverse complement strand
CCCGTATCCTGAGCGCTCCGGGGCATGCGGAGCAAGGAACAGCGCGTCAGGGAGACTGTGCTGCCATGTCGGCGCCAGTGCGATCATGTCCCGGCCGCTCGAACCAAAGCCGTGGAGAAGGAGAATGATTTGCCGGGGCTTTCCGCCGGAAAGCGGCTGCAGGCTGGCTCCATTGACGATCTTCGTCATTCAGGTTCCGCAAAAGGTTGCAAGCACGCGTTCGTGCTCGAGCGGTGGTTCGGCATAACCTGCGTAATCCGGCTGGTCGTCAAACGGCTGTGAAAGGACGCTCACGAGCTCGTGGAAAGGCCCGAAATCACCCTCTGTCGTCGCGGCTGCAATCACTGCCTCGATGCGGTGATTACGCGGTATGTAGGCGGGGTTCGTCCGGATCATCCGCGCTCGGCGGACGGGCGGGGTTTCGGGTTCGGCGGCAAGCCGTGCTCGCCAACGCGCAAGCAGCGCATCAGCGGCGGTGGGATCGACAAAGAGAGAGCGGAGGGGTTCGTCGGCAACGCCCGGTTCGATGGCGGCAGCGAGGCGCCGGAAGAACAGGGTGAAATCGACTTGATTGCGGGCGAGATCGGTGAACAGCTCGCTCGCGAAGGCCGCGTCGCTGTCATAGACGGCAGCGATGCCAAGCTTGCTCATCACCGCAGCATGATGCGCCTGTGTGAATTGAGGCTCGAACGCGGCCAGGGCCTCCTCGGCGGCAGCTATCGATTGCTCCATATCGGTATGCAGCAGCGGCAGCAGCGTCTCGGCAAGCCGTGTCAGGTTCCACACTGCGATACCGGGCTGGTTGGCATAGGCATAACGGCCGAGCCGGTCGATCGAACTGTAGACGGTGGCAGGATCATACGTGTCCATGAAAGCGCAGGGACCATAGTCGATGGTCTCGCCAGCGACGGACATATTGTCCGTGTTCATCACACCATGAATGAAGCCGACCGACAGCCAGCGAGCGATCAATTTTGCCTGGGCCGCGATGACGCCGTCGAGCAGAGCACGATAAGGTTGGCTGGCTGAGGCTGCCTGCGGGTAGTGACGCGCGATGACGTAATCCGCGAGAGCCTTCAGCGCCTCGCCATCCTGCCGGGCCGCGAAATACTGGAATGTCCCGACGCGGATATGACTGGAGGCCACCCGGACCAGCAGAGCGCCCGGCAGCATCCTGTCGCGAAACACCGCCTCGCCCGTCGCCACGGCGGCCAAGCCCCGGGTGGTGGGTATGCCGACCGCCGCCATGAACTCGCTTACGATATATTCGCGCAGCACCGGACCGACCGCCGCCCGTCCATCACCGCCGCGGGAGAAAGGCGTACGCCCCGCGCCCTTGAGCTGGATGTCCAATCGGCGCCCTACCCGGTCAAGCACTTCGCCCAGCAGGATGGCACGCCCGTCTCCCAGTTGCGGCACAAAGTTGCCGAACTGGTGCCCTGCATAAGCGGTGGCGATTGGGTCCGAGCCCTCCGCGATCGCCTGGCCCGAGAGGAATGCTACGCCCTCTCCGCCAGAGAGCCAGTCGGGGTCTATCTGCAACGTGCCTGCCAACTTTGTGTTGAGCTCAATCAGCTGTGGCTCCGGCCACCGCGCAGGAAGCACTCGAGCAAAGAACCGCTCGGGCAGGCAGGCGTAGCTGTTGTCGAAAGTCGGACCAGGCGGCACTACTATCCCCTTTGCTATGTAACACGACGCGTGCTGCCGTGTTCCGGCTCGCTGATCGGCGGTGGCCGAGTTTCTTAGCGGGTTCTGCCGCGCGAGCGGAGCGGATCACGAATTTTCCCTGACAACGATTTCGCGTTGCGCTGTATCAACGGCCGCGCCCAAACGGCCCAGCAAGTGGTGTGAACGCCTTCGCAATCGGGTCCGAAAACGGCGGCCGTTATCTTGATGGGCACTACTCTTGCCTGGCCAGCACGAAGGCACCGCGGTTGCTCACTACGGGAATGCAGGGCATTGTCATATGCCGCTATCGGATCGCCTGAGGCAAAGAAGATGTCTTTCCAATTGACCCACCGCTTTGCGATCTGCCGCCCTATGGCAGGCTTCGCCGCTACATTGACCTGCGGTTATGGCTGCTAACCTTCGCACTGCGTATGCAGATCCACGCCGAAAGGCGAGGTTTCGCGAAATCGCCCGAGGCATCGTCGCCAAGGACCGCTATAATCGCAAACACGGTCTCGCCGTCGATACCGCTGGCGCAATTGCTCAAGCCCTAGAGCGAGCATACCGCGATGGCACCCGGGTAGATCCATCCGATGCCGCTCCCGCCGCTGAGCTGAGCGACACTGACCCGCTGGAATGGGCACTAATCCCGCCAAGACCTCGGGACGCGTTCTGGACTATCTGCCTCTTCACGCTCGGGCGCGAAATCGACGAGGCGCGCGACGGCTACCTGGCGCCCACTGTGACTGAGCGGGGCACGCCCGGGTGGTTGCTCGTGGTCGAAGGCTACCGACCGGAAAAGGCGATGGGCGATCGCACGATCGCGCCGCTCGTGCGTCTTCGCCTTCTTGGCCTTCGGCCAGATGACTCTGGATGCCTGATCGTCACAGAGCGCGGCTCGGAAACCTGGCAGCGTTTCTGTCATCTTGGCGGACGGTACCCTGAGGATCTTACCGACATCTAAGACGCGGCGTGGCGCCGGCCGAGATTAGCAGCTTCCCCGTCCTCGTTTCGAGCAATCAAGCCGCCAGAATGATCAAAGCCGATGCTCGAAATCAGTTCAGTCGCCGCAATCCGCTACTGGTATCGGCCCGTACCGAAGCGCTCAGCTCAACATTTTTGTTGATAGTGATGTCAAAGCTGACCCCTGGAAAACGAACGCATTTGCCGTTTTCGTCCAAAATGGCCTGTCCCTGGGCGGATACCCATTGAACTTCCCCGTTGAAGCCGAGAATTCGATACTCGGCAAAGTAATCATCGCCGAAACGCAATGTCGATTCGATCTGCGCCTGAACGAGCGGCACGTCGTCGGGATGGATGCAGGCCAGAAATTCCGATACCGAAGTCCCTCTGGCGGCGCGCTCCGGATCCACCCGGTAAATCAAGGCGAAGCGCTCGTCAGTGGTAAGGCAATCGTTGGCGACGTCCCAGTCCCACGAACCGATTGGGTCGCCTGCGGACAGGGCAACCTGGAGACGTTTGGCTGCATCCCTGCTGAGCTTCTCGGACTTGACCCTTTCCGTCGTCTCTCTCGTGATGCACAGCATACCGGCGATAGCATCATCATCGTCGCAGACTGGAGAGTAGGAGAAGGTCCACCAACTCTCATCGGGAACGCCCTTGCGGCGGACATCGAGCCGGGTGTCGATCATTTCGACGCTTTCGCCGGAGAGCGTCCTGGCCACAAGAGGTGCGATCTCTCCCCAGATGTCGTGCCAAAGTTCTTCGAACGGCCTGCCGATTGCTCCCTGCAGACGCTGCCCAAGGATCGGTCGATAGGCGTCGTTGAAGAAGGCCAGCAGGTCCGGCCCCCACGCCAAGAACATGGGTGTGGGGCAAGCAAGCACCGTGGATACCAGGGTGATCAGGGAGCGGGGCCAACCGGAGATCGGCCCCAAGTTCGAATTACCCCAATCGAAGTCGGCTATCTCTTGCCCGGATGCGGTCATACCGAGCCGCTGCTCGAATGAAGTGGTGCCCATCACGCTAATCTCAGCTCGCCCGTGTCTGCTTTTTGTTCTCTCGACCTATGCCAAGGGGTAACCAATCACCTAAAATCATGTCAATACACTTTCAGGTGGAACGCTCGTTGAAGAGCAGCTCCAAAGTCAAGTCTCCTGAGGGACGTGCCCGCCGGCCCCTTGCTCAGTGATCCGGCTCGTCCTCCGCCCGCTGCCCCCGCAAGAGATCAGCGATTGGCCCGGGAGCTTTACCCTACGCCCTGTGGCCCGGAAAGCCGGATTGCTCGAGATCTGCAACGTGCTAGAGCGTTTTCCGATCACGCTGGATCGTAGCCGCAGGAGCTAAAGTAATTGGCGCACTCGTCCGGCTGGAAGATATCGACGAGTTTGCCGATGAGATCCCACAGGCCTGAGACGGTGCGTTCGGATGCTTTGCGCAGCATGGCCTTGAGGCGTGAGAAGGCCTTTTCGATCGGGTTGAAGTCGGGGCTGTAGGGCGGGAGGAAGCGCAACGCTGCTCCGGCGGCCTCAATTCTCTCGTGGACGGCCACTCGCTTGTGGCTCGAGAGATTGTCCATGATGACCACGTCGCCTGGCTTGAGCTCTGGCACGAGTACCTGGGCGACGTAGGCTTCGAACCAGTCGCCGTTGATCGGCCCGTCCAGCACCATCGGGGCGATCATCCCGGTCATGCGCAGCCCCGCGACGAACGTGGTCGTCTTGCGATGACCATGCGGGAAGCCCATCCGCAGGCGCTCGCCCCTGGGGCAGCGGCCATGGCTGCGGGTCATGTTGGTCGCGGTCCACGTCTCGTCGATGAAGATTAGGCGCTCGGGCTCCAGATCCAGTTGGTAGTCGAACCACGCCCGTCGTTGCTTCAGGACGTCCGGACGATCTTGCTCGATCGCATGACCCGACTTTTTTGCGCGTGATCCTGTGCCGGTCGAAGAAGCGCCACAGCGTACCGATCCCAACGTGGACACCGCGCGCGGCTAGACCCGAGCGGATCTCTTCGAGGGTAATGTCCCCGTTCTCCTCGATCATGGTCATGATGAGATCGGCATGTGCGTCGGTCTTCGATGATCGCTACCAGGCTTGCCGGCAACGGCTCGTCCATGCGCCAGCGCGATTTGCCGCCAGCGGATCGCCGTCGCTACGCCAACCCCGAAACGCGCCGCCGCTGCCCGGCAACTCAGGCCTCCTTCGACTGCGGCAACAACACGATCACGCAAATCCTGCGACAATGCTCTGGCCATCCATGCCGGCCTCCATACCCAGCAAGGATTCTGAATCAGAATTCTCGCGCGGAGGGAATCTTTCGCGATTCAGGCGCTGTGGAAAACGCTCTAGAAGATACTTCCCACGACCGGAGACCGGCGATGAGCTTAATTGTCCGTATTCTCGACTCCATGGATCGGCAGCTCGCCGCCGCGACCGCGGACGGCAGTACGCCCCGCTACTTCATTGTGCGCGAATGGGATTGGGCCGAAATCGGCGAGCGTTTCCGCTCCGCTGAGCCGTCCCCTGTGGTTGGCAACACCTACAAGGGCGTTCTGGTACAACCAGGCCGCATTCGTGACGATGACCTTGCAGGCTCGTAAACTGAGCATCATGCATTATCTTGCCGACTGATCAGCTTCGATCGATCAGTAAAGGCAGCCCGCTTCCGTGCGGGCGCGGATGCCGATGGTCATTCTAGATCCTGAGCGGTCGCGGATATGCAAGCTGGCTCTCGCGGTCGATCACGCCGGCGCAGGTGATCTCCTGGAGCACCCGCGATCCGGCAATCTGGACCCACGAAAGCATTGCCCTGCGCAAGACCCTTTACCCGTCGGACCCCGCGCGCTTTCGTGGGATTACGCCTATGAGCACCGGACCGAACTGGACGACCGGCTCAAGCGGGCGGGTATCCGCATCGCAGCCTATCTCAATTGGGTTTTCGAAGATGTCCTGAACCACCCGGCGGCGGCGAAGCGAAAGAGCAGGCACTAAGCGAATGAGCTCAGCGCTCCCTGTTTGTTCATTACCGCCAACGGTGAGTGGACCAGAGCGATGCGGTAACGTTTGTGCAACCAGGATGAGCGGAATGCCTGAGCTGTTCGTTCCTCAGTCTACAAGCTAACAGAACGAGACGAGGCGTGCCGGTTCAGTCCACAGCCCTGCCATACCGTTTCGACGGCGACCGGTGCGAAGTGCTGCTTGTCACCTCGCGCAGGCGAGGCAAGTGGATACTTCCCAAAGGCAAGATCGAAAAAGGAGAAACAGCGGCGGATCGCGCCGCTGCAGAGGCTTACGAAGAGGCAGGTGTGATCGGCATTGCCTCTGCCACGCCTCTTCTCGCGGCCGAACTCATCGACTCGAGCCGACCAAAGGTCCACCCACTGGCGGTGGAGCAGGAGCTGGAGACATGGCCGGAGATGTATATGCGCCAACGTGCCTGGTTCACACTGACTGAGGCGCGTGAGATTCTTCGCGACGAGCTGCTACGGCGCGCGTTGACCGCCTTCGCCGCCGAACTCCCGGGGCTGCGCCGCGCGCAGGAAAATGGCGACGCATGAGCTTGCTCACCGGCAGCCCGGGCCATCTGTGCAACTCGCTTACGGCGGAGATTATGGGGCTGAAGAGGCGGATCCATTGGCGAAGCATCATTTCGTCGGAGGCCCGTCATGAATAAATTCAAGCACCAATTGCTCGCATCGATTTGTCTCGCGCCTTCGGCTGCCTGCGGCGGCGGAAATGGCAGCATTGCCTCGACACCGACCCCACGACTCGGGTGGCGACGACAAACGGGACGCTTACCAGGCTTGTCGCCTCGCAGACCTTCGACACCACTCGACCACGATGACCACAACCTACACCGGGCCCGGCGATGTCCCTTCAAATGTCACTACTAGACAGAGCAGCGGCTTTGGCAGCGGCGTTTCGCTCGCTTACGATGCCAGCGCAAAGAGTTTTCAGGCACGTGTTGCCGCCACCCGTTGCACCCACCGAACCGCCCGGTGATTGCCAGAGCCTATCGCCTGATAGATGCGCTCCGAAGATGATCAATATGCAGCCACCATCATGGCAGCCATATTTTCTGCGCTCGGCGGGTTCAGCGGGCCGGTGATAAACCGCTGTTCCGCTATAAGCGGCACCCCAGCCGCATTTAGAATATGGCGCTACTCATCTACTCATCTGTAACGCCGGAGGATCAAAACTGCGCCTGCAGCGGCAGCCATTACAGCGGCCGCGCCCGCCGCAACCGCGCCTTTGCGCCTTAGGTCTGGACGTCGTAGTCCGCCATCCGGTCCGCTCGGCGTGGCCGGCGGCTCGAAAAGCGTGCCGTCAGTATCATCGCCGGGGTCGGCCCTTTCTGACCATACGTCCATGAAGCCATTCATCACCGCGGCGCTAAGGTTTGGCGTTGTGAACTGCGTAAGTTTTAGCGCCAGTCCGGGCGTTCCCAGGAAAGTTGAATTGCGGGGGCGGGTCGCGAGCTTCAAAATTGCCCTCGCAACCTTCTCTGGCGGTAGCGAGCCTGGTGGAAGCGCGAGCCTTGCCCCCGTGTAGTTCGCCGCGTGCCCGATCGCGGGTGTGTCCACGAATGTCGGATAGACATCACAGACATGAATTCGCGGCCGCTTCGACAGCTCGGCGCGCAGCGCCTCGCTGAACCCGCGCAGGCCAAACTTGCTCGCCGAGTAAGCCGCGGCAAAAGGCGTCGCTATGAAGCCGCCGATCGAGATCATGTTCACCCAGGTGCCCCTGTCCTGCTCGAGAAAGATCGGGAGGACTGCATGGGCTTCGTGCATATGACTAAGGAGATTGGCCTCAATGACCTCTCGATGGTTTGCCCACGGGGCCTCGTGGAACTTGCCAACCACGCCAACCCCAACGCAGCTGAACCAAAGGTCGATTCCGCCGAGGACGTCACGCGCTTCGAGAGCGAAAGCAGCGACCGCATCGGCGTCTGTGACATCGAGTACGCGGAATTCGGCTACTCGTCCTGTCTCCCCGCAGCGCCGCGCGATGTCCTCGAGCCCAGCTTCTCCGCGGGCGGCAATCAGCACACGGGCGCCCGCTCGTGCGAAGGCGATCGCAGTCGAAGCGCCGATGCCGCTGGATGCGCCGGTAATCACTACGCGCATGTTTGCAATGTTCTGGCTCATTTTCCCGGTATCTCGCTGACGACTGCCGCAGCATGCACCGCACTACTTCGCGCCATTGCTAGTGGATCTGCTCCGCCGGCTCTGCTGCTGCCATCGCCGTCGTTGAGCAATGCGCAAATGCCGCCGCAGTTGCGGCAGTTCGATCCATGTTGGGGATGTGGAACCGACGTGTCGAGCCAACGTTGCCGCGAGATGAAAGACAAGAAGTTGCCCCATGAGCCAATCGCGGGCCAGCGCATCCTCGTCGCTGGGGGCACCACCGGCATCGGCCGGGCTACATTCCTTTGCCTTTCCAAGAGCAGGGCAAGATTGCTCACCTTCGGCCGCGACTCGGGACGACTGGACCAGCTGCTCGCGCATGCCGAACTTCCTGCCAAACGCGGACTTGCCGCCGATGCTACCCGGGCCTCGCGCTGCGACATCCCCTTCCTGCGGATCGAGCCCTTGCGGCAGAGGACAAAATGACGGCCCCGAAAGCGGCAGACTGCGACACAAGTTTGAGGACATCACCGTGAAGATTGCCTGTGCCGGCTCCGCTGCCGGCGCGTTCAACATCGCATCAGCGAGGTCTGAACCCTGTTCCGCTGGAGCAATCGAAGGAACCGTAGCGGCATGGGCGCTACGGCAGCGGCGCGACCTCCGGCAGTCCGCGCTCATTATAGCGTTGCCGGGCGTTTAATGCGATGAACCTGACCGCGCCGCATCGCGCCTCCCGATCTGTCGCAAGCGGCGTCCGGCCGCGGCCCAAACCGTCGTTGTCACCGCTCTTACCGTGGAATTTTTCGCGGTGTCGGCTGTACTGCAGGATTCCGCCGGAGCCTGTGTCATGAGCCTGGCTCCACAAGCCATTCTGACCGATGATGAGCGCGAAAACGGTCTGCGGCTGCTGGTTGTGGAAGCCGCGTTCTCCAGCAGCACGAGCGCCCTGACTAGTGGTGTCATACTCACTGCCTTTGCGCTGCATCTGGGCGCCTCAAACTTGTGGGTTGGCCTTTTGGCAAGCGCGCCATTTTTGACCCAGTTGCTGCAGCTGCCTGCGATTATCATTATCGAACGCCTGCGGGCCCGCAAGCGCATCGCAGCGCTGACGAGCATCGCCGGTCGCTTGATGCTCCTCGTCATGGGGGCGACCGCATTCTTCACAGGCACCGTGCCTCTGCTGGTTTTCCTGTTTGCTCAATACGTGCTTTGCGGATTGGGCGCGGTCGGCAGCTGTGCGTGGAACTCCTGGCTGCGCGACCTTGCACCGGAGGCTCGCCTGGGGGGTGTCTTCGCGCGCCGCACATCCTGGACCGCAGGCATCAGTCTCGTCGCAGGCCTTGCAGCGGCGGTGATCCTTGAGCGCACGGCGCCGGGCTCTACCGGCCGTAGCATAGCCTTCGCTTCTATGTTTGCCGTGGGCTGCGTTACCGGGCTGATCAGCGCCCGCGTTGTCAGCTGTATGCCCGAGCCGATAATGCCGCCGCCCGCACAAAGGCTCTCTTTAGGCGAGTTGCTGCGTTCGCCCCTTTCGGACGTCAACTTCAAGCAGCTGCTCGTGTTCGTTATCAGTTGGCAGTTCGCCGTGAACCTCGCCACGCCTTTCTTCACCGTTTTTATCGTACAGCAGCTGGGCTTCAACGTCAGCCTGGTAATGATCCTGAGCGCGCTTAGCCAACTGGCGAACCTAGCGGCTCTGCGAGCGTGGGGCACTTTGAGCGACAGGTTCTCTAATAAGTCGGTACTGCTTGTCTCGGCGCCGGCTTACATCGCAGGAATCGTCGCCATGATAGGCGCTTCTCAATCTGACAATACAACATTCGTGATTGGCTGGCTTGTATTCCTGCATCTGCTTATGGGAGCGTCGGTCGCTGGCGTGACGCTAGCGTCCACCAACATTGCGCTTAAACTCTCGCCGCGGGGGTCGGCGACAGCCTACGTCGCGGCAAACGCCACCGCGATCGCTTTGGCGGCAGGCTTCGCGCCGATCGCGGGTGGTTTGCTTGCCGATTTCTTTGCGGCACGGCGTTTCGAGTTGCTGCTGCGTTGGACTAGCCCTCATGGTGTGCTGATGCTGCCTTTGCAACTGAGCCACTGGGACTTCTACTTCTTTCTAGCCGGAGGGCTCGGTCTATATGCTATCCATCGCCTTTCGCTGGTCGCCGAGGCAGGCGAGATCGAACGGCGGGAGATGATGGGTGCTATGCTAGGCCATACATGGCGCGCCATCCGGAATGTCTCCAGCATCGCGGGCCTTCGCAATGCGACCGAGGTA
Source organism: Novosphingobium sp. HR1a (assembly GCF_015594425.1). NCBI lineage: Bacteria > Pseudomonadati > Pseudomonadota > Alphaproteobacteria > Sphingomonadales > Sphingomonadaceae > Novosphingobium > Novosphingobium sp. HR1a. Next base: position 1,296 of record NZ_JABXWS010000075.1, on the reverse strand, counting down.
CCTTCAGCGTTGTCACGCGATGCCCGCGTGCAGTTTCGTCACCGCCGTGCACGGCAGTCTGCGCCCCTCGAGTAGACGATGGCAGCAGCAGGGGCATGCAGACTTTTTTGGATCCTCGACGTTTCATGTGGATTTGAGGATGTCGCCGAGGGGTGCGGCGATGAGGTAGATCATGGAGATGAAGGTATGGGTGTTTCGGTAGCCTCGGGCCCTGGCGCGAGCGGCCTTGAAGATGCCGTTGAGCGCCTCCAGTCGAGCGTTGCTGTAGGTTGAAGCCCATCGCTGGAGGATGCGGTCCTTCTGCTTTTCGACGGTCTCGATGGCGGTAAAGACAGGTGCCAGCAGAGGGGCGCCTGTCACTCTTTCACGGGCATGGCGGATGAAGTTCGACAGCCTCCATCTGGCCGCCTGAAGCGTCGGTGCGATGCGAACCCAACGTAACTTTTCCTTGATTTGCCAAGCGACGCCGGTCAGCAACCCGCTGGCTTCCAGTTCCGCCAGCGCCGCCTCCTGCTTTGCCGTGAGGTTTTTCTTTTTCGCCTTCAAAACCGCCCAGCGCACGGCGGAGGGCAGTTTGACCAGCCTTGCCTCGCACTTGCGCACCTGGTCGAGGCTTCTGGTGAACAGTTGCACGACATGGAACCAGTCGACCGTTACAGACGCATCGGGGAAGGTCTCACCGACTGCGGCCAGGAAGGCAGGTGACATGTCACAGACGACTTCGGCAAGCTTGCCCGGCTTGCCATTGTGCTCGGCCAGGAAGTCTTTGAACCGGCGGACAGTTTCCTTGCCCTTGCCCGGCGTGGCGAACGCCACGGGCCGGGTCCTGCGATCCAGATCAATAAAGATGGTGACGTAGTTGTGCCCCTTAAGCGTCCCGGGTTTTCCGGAGGCAGTATGGTTTGGGTCAGGCAACCATATTGAGGGTCTCTATGGCTGCATAGTAGTTTGCCTCGGCCTCGGCAGGAGGAATATAGCCGATGGGGCCGAAGAGGCGATGGTGGTTGAACCAGTGGACCCAGCGCAGGGTGGCCATTTCGACGGCTGATGTGCTCGGCCAGGAGCGCTGGCGCCAGATCACCTCGGCCTTGTAGAGCCCGTTGATCGTCTCGGCCAATGCGTTGTCATATGAATCGCCGACGCTGCCGACAGAGGGGACGAGGTTGGCCTCGGCAAGGCGCTGGGTATAGGCCATGGCAAGATATTGGGCGGATTCAACCGGTCATCGCAACACCTGCTTCCTACTGCGGGGCGAGGAACTGGTCGAGGACTTCTGCAGGTGTCTTCCATCCGAGC
>NZ_JABXWS010000139.1:0-1369 GCF_015594425.1 Novosphingobium sp. HR1a | reverse complement strand
GTCTTTCGCGGGCGCGTGTTCATGGCGTGAGCAACCGCTTCGAGTTCCTGTATTGAGTGCTGGCTGAGATCGGTACCTTTCGGGAAGTACTGGCGGAGCAGGCCGTTGGTGTTTTCATTTGAGCCACGCTGCCACGGGCTTTGCGGATCGCAGAAGTAGATTTCCAGTCCACTATCGACCCGGAGCGTTGCGTGCTGGGCCATCTCGGCACCTTGGTCCCACGTTAGCGACTGACGGAGCTTCTCTGGCAGCTCCCGCATGGATTCGGCGATGGCCTTGCGGACGGCTTCGGCTCCATGCCCGGCAAGCGGCGGCCCATTCTTGACCCCTTGCCCGCGCTGATAACCCTCCTCGCGTGGCAGGTGCAGCAGCATTGTAAATCGCGAACTGCGTTCGACGAGAGTGCCGATCGCCGAGCTATGCAGGCCCAGAATGAGATCACCTTCCCAGTGTCCGGGAACAGCACGATCTTCCACTTCCGGAGGCCGCTCGCTTATCATGATGGCGTCCCCCACGAAGGATTTTCCACGACCGCGAGTTCGTTCGCGGGGTACGCGAAGGGCTCGGCCGGAACGCAGGCAAGCCGTTAGTTCCCGGCGCAGGGAACCACGTCCCTGGACGTACAGGGATTGATAAATAGCCTCGTGGCTGATGCGCATGGCAGGATCCTCTGGGTAATCGATCCGCAGCCGATGGGCGATCTGCTCCGGGCTCCATGCAATCGACCAGCGCCGACTTTGTCGAAGCACGGCGCGCCGTTTCTTCCATACCACTTCAGGGCCGGCAAAGCCGACACCATCGGCATTCGTGACCCGACCAGCAAGACGCTCCTCGACATAAGCACGTAGGGCAGGATTGCTGGCTAGCTTGCTCGGTCGCGGACGCCGACCTGCGCGTTCAGCATGCCACTGCGCGACGCTGGCACGGTAATCCAGATTGCCGCCACGCGTGGCAGCGTTACGCCGTACTTCACGCGAGATCGTGCTGGGCGAGCGCCCCAGTTTACGCGCGATCGCACGGATTGCCGATCCCGTGGCAAGTTCGATGGCGATTTCTTCCCGCTCGCGAAAGGTCAGAAATCTTCCGCTGGGCGCCGGCGCCGAAGGCGCCAGATGGGTTGGCGGCATACCTCCCGAACTCCGAAACCAGCGCGGCCCGAGCGGTGTCGAGATGCCAGCATCCGTAGCAGCCTCCTCGCTCGAACGCCCGCGGGCGATAGACTCCCAGAAGCGACAATGATGCTCACGCAACCACGCAGATGGACGCCCGGGTGAATGCAACTTCTCTCGGGTGCACCGCTCTGATGCTCTTCGACCTGCCATGTTCGCAACCTCCAATTTGTTGGTGTTGCGATGACCGGTTGAATCCG
>NZ_JABXWS010000074.1:0-4698 GCF_015594425.1 Novosphingobium sp. HR1a | reverse complement strand
CCTTGAACGCCCCTGTCGCTGTGATGGACCAAGCCATCATCAGGCCCGGGCCTGCGTGCCTGGATTGCCTGCTCCAGAGCGTCGAGCACGAAGCCGGCGGTGGCACTGCTGCTAACCTTCCAGCGCGTCGGGCATAAGCGTCGATCACGAAGGCCACGTAGACGAAACTAGCCCACGTGTGGAGTGGAGTAGGAAGCGCATCAGCGCTTCCCCTCCCCGAACCGTACGTGCACCTTTCAGCGCATACGGCTCTCCATTCAACCCTGGCCCATGGCCATGGCGACGTCATGATAGCGGGAGGTAACGGTGTTTCGGATTTCGTCCCGGAAGATATAGGGGTTTCGATCCGGGTTCCGCCACCGGAACTGCATTTTCTGGCTTGTGACCAGTCTGCGCAGCGCCTTGCCGACAGCTTTTCCCTGATTGCTACGACCATAAATCAGCCAAGTTTTCGACTGGCCGATGTCCGGTACACGGTACCATTTGCGCATCAGAGGCTTGATGCGTGACCGGTATTTCCGCGCCAACCAGTGCGCCATTTTCCAGAACACGACGGTGTCGATGCGCCGGAATATGCGCGCTGTGAAGTCGGTGAACTTGTAGAACGCAGCCCATCCCGCCAGTTGACGGTTCAGGCTATCGATCATGTCCACCGTGGCAACATCATGATTGCCGGAGAGCGCCTTGATCAATCGGTGGGCGAAGGTCTCGGCTTTCTCCTTGGGTATCGTCGAGACCACGGACATGCGTCCTCTTGATCCCCGCCTGCGGATGATCCGGTGCCCGAGGAACACGAACCCGTCATTGACGTGGGTGATATGGGTCTTGCCCATATTCAACGTCAGTTTAAGGCCGCCCTCCAGAAAGGTCCGGCATTCATCACGGATGGCCTCGGCGTGTGCCTTGGTGCCCTTGACGATGACGACGAAGTCGTCGGCGTAGCGGCAGTAGGCGACAGCAGGTTTCCATTGCCGGTTCTCGCGAACCGTGATGGGGCGACCCTGCTGGATGCCGAAGTTCCACGCCCAGCGATCCTTTCGCGCCTTGTCGCTCAGATATTTCGCCTCCAGCCACGCATCAAACTCATGGAGCATGATGTTGGACAGGAGTGGCGACAGAACGCCGCCTTGCGGAACGCCTTCGCTTGAGGCCACGAACAGGCCACGATCAATGTGGCCTGCTTTCAGGAACCGCCGGAGCAGATCAACAAACCGGTCGTCCCGGACGCGCCGCCGAACGCAGCGAAGCAGAAGCCGGTGGTGAACCGTGTCGAAGTAGCTCGCCAGATCACCTTCAATGATCCAGCGGCCCCGCGTCCCGGCACCAGTATCCTGCAACTGTATCTTCACGGTTCGGACAGCGTGATGCACGCTGCGTTCCGGCCGGAAGCCGTAGGAGAGGCGATGGAAGTCGCTTTCCCAGATCGGCTCCATGGCCATCAACATCGCACGTTGGACGATGCGGTCTTTTAGTGTCGGGATACCCAGTGGACGTTTCTTGCCATTGGCTTTCGGGATATAGATTCGCCTGACCGGCTGCGGGATATAACTCCCCGTCAGCAAGTCCGTACGCAGACAGGCTAGATGTTCTGCAAGGCCTGCCTGCATCCGTTGCTTGTCCATTCCGTCAATGCCCGGCGTATGGGCGCCGCTTGACGCCAATACGATCCGGGCGGCTTCGGCAAGCCACGCCCGGTCAGCAATGAGCCTGAGAAGGCGGTCGAACCTACGGTTCGGCTCGCTCTTGGCCCATGTCGCGAGCTTGTGCTGCATTTCGCTGATTATCAAAGGTCTTCACCTCGTTTGGTCAGGTAGTTTGCACTTCAAGCAGATTGAACTGCCCCCCTTCGCCATGTGGCCGGCTTTCCCGGTCGCGGACTACTACGGGGACTCCGCCAGCATGGTGGACATCGGGGCCAACTCCTTTCGCATTCCATCATGCCTTCCCTCGTTCATATGCTGGACTTTCACGCGCTGGGGAGGCTGCCGGTCGCAGTCCTTGTCCTTGCGTCCTGCAAGTCGATGCCGATGCCATGGCCTGGCTGCGTTCTCTCCATGACTCCATGCGGGCGTGCTACGTGTACGACCGCAGTCGGATGTCGCCGACTTACCTATCCGGCGCCATCATCAGCATTCCGCCTGTTAAGCCGTGTAGGCGAAGGCGACATTTCAGCCCTCGGATGCGGATTAACCGGTTCGTGTTCCTCAACCTTCCAGCGCTACAGCCTCGGGGACCATCTCGGCGTAACGGCTTCACCTCAATCCCCTTTACCTGCGGGCTACGTCACCCTGTCAGTTGACGACAGGTCACCGCCGCTTGGGCTCATGCCCCCTCACAGCAGAGGGCAGGGCAGTCGTTCATTCCTCCTTTCTCCTTTGCATTCCAACATACGCCCCCGGACCATCCGGGACGAGGCGCACCGTAGGTGAAATCGACCACCCACAAGGCGTTGGGCCGGGCGACGCGAAACTCCCGGTTGACCTTGTCGAGCGGGCATGGCGCTTTGGGATTGCTCACCGTCGTGATCGTCCTCTTTCCGCGACGAACGCCTGCCAGGCCCATGACGCGCATCAAGCGCTCCACGGTGCATTTGGCAACCGCAATGCCCTCGCGTCGCAATTGGTGCCAGACTTTGCGCGAGCCATAGACACCGTAGTTGGCATCGTGGACGCGCTTGATCTGCTCACGCATCGCCTCGTCGCTGCGAGCACGCGCCGGACGCATGCCGGGGTCGGCAAGGCGTGAGGCGTGTTCATGATAGGAGGACGGGGCAATTGCCAGTTCTCGGCAGATTGGCTCGATACCCAGGTCTCGCGATGAGCGTCGATGAACGACATCATCATTTGCCGTGGCGGTCGAGCTCCGCCATCGCAAAATACGCCGACGCCTTGCGCAGGATCTCGTTGGCCCGCCGCAGTTCCTTAACCTCGCGTTCCAGCAGTTTGAGCCCGGCCTTGTCATCGGCCGCCTGCGCCGCTGGCGCCGTTCGTCGGCTCGCCTCCTCACGGCACCAGCGGCGAAGCGTCTCGGCCGTGCATCCGATCTTCTGGGCGATCGAGGTCATCGCCTCCCACTCCGAGCCGTAGTCGGCACGATGCTCGCCAACCATGCGCACAGCGCGATCGCGCACCTCAGGCGAAAACTTATTCCGGGTCTTGCTCATAACCGTAGCTCCTTCTCACATATAGGAGCCTCCGGAAAACCCGGGACGCTTCAGTTGCTGGCGGCAACCGCGGTTCTGGCACACCGCGTAATTGATTTAGTCACCCTCGTGCATGGTACGAAGTCGCCTTGGCGCTTCAATGCAGGAGAGTAACGATCTGTCCGGCTGCCTTCGTCCGTTCAAGATGCAACTTCACTTGCGGTCTCCTGTCCGCCTTATCCATAGCCCCAATCCAAGGAAGCACCCGGCGCTCGCCAGATGCAACGGCAGGCAGGTCAGGTTCGCGCCCTCGCTGGCCAGAACGAGAAGCATATCGCCGGCGGGAATAACGACGGTAGACAGAAGCAGGATTCTGACGGCGCGACGCGTCGAACACAGGGTTTGAAAAACGATATAGAACCCCAGGGCGATGTCGCGGAGCGCCACGGCCCGGACATAGGAAAGCGCTGAAGCTCCAACGGCAGGAATGCCGAAAATGTCAGCGCCCGTGTGCGGAAAGATCAGGAACAATAGGCCCAGCCCGCAGAAAAAGCAGCCGAGACCCAGAACGATCCACGTCACGATTTCACGGGGATTGGATGACGTCCGGGGCGATGCACTCCCCCACCAGTCTCGGCACCACGGGAATTGTTGATTTCCGGATCGTTGCGCCCCGTCAGTTGTTGGCCTTTCAACGAGCCGTGACTTTCGTCGGCTTGGGCCTTGGGGCTGAGGTCGGGCTTGCCTTCCTCTTCGGGGTGACGGGGATGCGACATTTTCCTTCTCCTCTTCGAAACGATCCAACTCGGCGATTAACGAGCGGTATCCCCTTTGTTGACCCATGTTTCGCAAATGAACTTGGAACTGCCTCAGGCGGGGGCCATCAACGGCGCGATCATGTGCGGCAATGCGCCCGAAGCGCGTCTCGATGCCCTCGACGATCTGTGGGGCCGCACCGGTCGACCTCCCGCCGCGTCAGGCACTGGCCCGCTGGAGCACGCCCGATGGACCTGCGCCGTGCTGTGGACGCTGGCGGTGGGCCACCCAAGGGTGTTCGCTGCGCGCCATGTGCCGGGCTCCTCGTTCGAACCCGGCGGCAACCGCCCGCTTTCGAGCCTCTAAGACACCGCTCCGCTGGGCAGGACCATCGACCGTCTGATCGACTTCACGCGTCCGAATTGCAGCGTGCCGCGATTTTCGCCCACTGTCATCGATCTTGATACAGGCGAGGACGTGGTGTTCGACAGCCATGACGCACCGATCGAGCGGGAGCACTTTCGGGCCTGTAGCGGCCCGCTCCCGGTGTTCCCGCCGGCGGAAATAGACGGGCGCCGGTACGGCGATGCCGGCATCTCGGCCGATCTCCCGCTGGATGCGGTATTGCGCGAAACGTCCAACAGACCCACTGTGCATAGCCATCGACCTGCTGCCTCTGCGCGGCCCCAGGTCACGAACTCTGAGCGAGACGGCAACGCGGGCGCAGGACCTGATATTCGCCACGCAAAGTCGCCGCGCCCTCCCATCATGGCAGGCGATCCCCGACGAGCGCGTGCGGG
>NZ_JABXWS010000073.1:0-29188 GCF_015594425.1 Novosphingobium sp. HR1a | reverse complement strand
CCGCGTGCGGCTCGGGTCCCAGGCACCTTCGGTTACGGTCCTGCACATCGCGCCTGCGCCTGTACCGCGCGCAGGCGGCGCGTCGAAACGCCTCGTCCGAATAACCTTCAACCCAGCGCAGTATCGAGGAACAGCATCAAACCCAGGCCGAGGAAAAACCCCTTCGTCCCCAGCGCGGTGGCGCCACGCTCCTTGAGATCGGGAATGATCTGCGCCACGACGATGTACAGCATCGCCCCTGCCGCCAGGGCAAGCCCCGCCGGCAGCAGCACCTTTGCGGCGGTGACGAGGCAAGCCGCTGCAAGGCCCGCAAGCGGTTCCACCAGGCCGGACGCCAGCCCTCCCAGCGCGGCGCCGGTGCGGCCGTACCCTATGGTCGCTAGCGCGCCGGCCACAGCAAGGCCTTCCGGGACGTTCTGGATACCGATGCCCAGCGCGGTCGGCATGCCGGATGTGAAAGTGCCGTCAGCAAAGCTGAGGCCCACAGCCGCACCTTCGGGAAAATTGTGCAAAGTGATCGCAATGATCATCAACCAGGTTGAGCGGTTGCGGTCATTGACCAGGCTTCCCCGGCTTCCCGAGATTGCGCCAAGCGGCGGCAACGAGGCATTAAGCCAGGCCAGCCCTGAGGCCCCGGCAAGCACGCCTGCCGTCACCAGCGACGAGCGCGTCAAGCGACCAAGCCCCTGATCACCTGCGGAAGCAAGCGCCGGAACGATCAACGAAAAGAACGATGCCGCCAGCATGACGCCGGCAGCAAAGCCCAATAACGCGGAGGCGTCGGTTTCGCGCAGACGGCCGCGAACCAGGATCGGCAAGACGCCGATCCCGGTCGCCAGGCCGGCTGCAAGGCTGCCCAGAAACCCAGCCACAACAGCTGAGCCCATTAGTGGCTGGCCTGTTCGCCACCGGCCCTGCGGTCCAGGTACTTGTTGACGACGATCGGCAGCGTCTCGTCCAGGAATGCGGCCATCGCCAGTTCCTCGGCCAATGTCTCGCGCAGCAGCGGCACCGCCTCCTGGTAGCCGCCCCTCTCGGCGATGATGATCAAAGCCTTGTAGCTCGCCACCTCGAAGTTCTCGAAGGCAAAGTTGGCGAAGCTGTTCTTCAGGATCTCGTCCGCCGCGAACGTATGGCCCAGCGCCGCGAGAGTACCGCTCAGGGACGCTGCCACGTCCTTAAGCGCGGAATGGCTTTCGCCGAGGCTGTCCAGGATCGTTTCCAGCCTTTCGATCTGCCTTTCGGTTTCACCACGATGGCTGCGCAACTGGACTTCCACGTCCGCGTATTCAGCCAGATGTTCGATCTGCCGGTCGAGCAGCGAAAGCGCCTGGTGTTCCAAGGCGTGCGCGTTGCGCAGACCAGTGACGAACTCGTGTCGGATTGCGTCTTCTGCTACCATTGCAAAGGGTCCTTAAGCTGTTTTCGCGGCAGCGATCGCGGCCGCTTCCTGAATGTCCTGGGCAGCGCCGAAGTCGCGGTCCGAGACCTTGCCGGCCCCGGGTCCGGCGCCCAGTTCCGTGCCGGTGAGAGGGTCCGCGTTCGGGTCGGATTTAAGCCGCGACATCAGCGCTGCCGTCGTCTCGGTCTCGGCATCCGTCAGGCCGACTTCTGGCAGGCCTTCACCGCCACCGAACGGCAGGCGGGCCTCGATATCGTCAACCTTTTCCCACTGTTCGCCGGTGTTCCAGGGACCAAGCGCATCGCCTTCGCCTTGCGACGTGTTGACATACATATCGGTATAAGGCGCAACGCCCGGAAGCTTCCCGGGAGGGAAATTCTCGCGGATGGAATAAAGGGCTTTCTCGAAACTTTTCTGGTGCGCGATCTCGCGGGTCATCAAAAAGCCCAGCGCTTCCTTGACGCCGGGATCATCGGTAACATTGATCAAGCGTTCATAGATAATCTTGGCCCGGCTTTCGGCGGCGATGTTGGAACGCAGATCGCAGGTCGGATCACCGCGACTGTCGACGTAAGCGGCGGTCCATGGCACGCCAGAACTGTTGGTCAACGCCGGCCCGCCGCCATACAGCAGGGACTGGGTGTGGCTGTCTCCGCCCGCGTTCATCTTCATGAACAGCTCTGCCTCCTCGATGTTGGCTTCGGAGAGTTCGCCCTTGACGCCCTTGTTGAGCATTGCGACGATGGAACCGATCACCTCCAGATGGCTCAACTCTTCCGTGGCGATGTCGAGCAGCATGTCCTTGCGACCCGGATCGACTTCACCCAAGCCTTGCGTGAAGTAGCGCATTGCAGCTGCCAGTTCTCCATCTGGGCCGCCGAACTGTTCAAGCAACATGGATGCAAGCACCGGATTGGTTTCAGATACCCGGACTGTGTATTGTAAACGCTTGTTATGCATGAACATTTTCTTCTCCATCTCGTTCTTGGCATCTTCGCTGATTCATCATTGCGTCAATGGATTGGAAAAGGGCCTCGTTCCTGATATCTTCGATCCACCAACATGGATCGATAAGATTGTCGACGCCTCTACTTTGCGGAGGCAAAAGCACAGTCGGGATCGGCGCGGCGTGCAGGAAACGTACCTGGTTCGCCTGATTATCAAGTCCGAAACGCATCTTGCGGTGACGGCCCCGGCACGTACGATCCCAGTTGGTCGTCAAATCGTGATTGCCACGAAGACCGCGCCCGTCTCCTCCTTGGCGGCGGCGGCCTCGAACGCTTCATTGATCCGATCCAACGTAAAGCGGTGGGTGATCAGCTTCGCCGCTTCTAGCTTTCCGTTTGCCAGTAGCTCCAGCACCGTGCCCTGTTCAGGATAGATGTCATGCAACGCAAAGCTGGCGCTTGGCAGGATCTGTATTTCGGACATCTGGATGCGTTGCCATTCGAGCGGGATGGCAACTTCGCCGTCGTCGAATCCACCGACAACCACTACTTTGCCGCCACGACGAACGATCTTTGTCGCCAATGGCAGTGTCTCGGGCATGGATTCGCCCCCGGCACACTCGAAGACGATGTCGGCACCCCGATTGCCGGTGAACTCCATGACCTGTTCGGCCACCCGTTCGGGCGGACCGCTTACCGTCACCGCCGCGCCCAGTTCGCGTGCGATCGCAAGCGCACTGTCGACCGGATCCGTGATCAGAACGTCGGCGCCACTCAGCCGCGCAAGCTGCAATTGCCCTAAGCCAATCGGCCCGGCGCCGATGATCGCAACCTTGTCGTTGACGCCGGCTCCGCCAATGTGGTGGGCATGGAGGCACACAGAGAAGGTATCGATCAACGCCGCTTCCTCGAAGCTGACGTGATCCGGCAGTTTATAGAACTTTTTCTCTGGTCCACAGACGAACTCACCATAAGCGCGTGAGACGAATTTGGTCCGCACTTCGTACAGGTGCTCGCAGATATTATAACGCTGGGCATTTCAGTACACGCAAACGCCATCCCCCATGACCGTCTCGATCACGACTCGATCGCCGGGTTTGAGGTTGACCACATCTGAGCCGACCTCGACGACTTCACCCGCGAGTTCATGACCGACGATATGGCGTTCCAGATCCGGCTCCGCCTTCGCCCAGTGCCGAAGGTCGGTGCCGCAGATGCCGGCAACCCGCACTCGGGCGAGAACGTAATCGCTGGCCGGGATGATCGGCCGGTCGACTTCGGTTACCACAAACCTGCCGTCGGCGGTCTTCAGAGCGGCTTTCATCGGTTCACTCCCGGATCAGATCATGCGACCGCCGAATGCTGTTTCGCAACGGATGTGCGTTAAGCCGTGGAAGATCGCGACCCGGCCAAAGTTCCCGTTGCGGCGGCCATCCTGACTTCGATTAGGAACTGCAGCAGCAGATGCGGCAGCCGGCCGCTACCGTTGCTTTACGTTAGATCAAAGGAACCTTTGGACCGCCCCCCGCACTCAGGAGTGTCGTTCGGAAAGAACGCGTTGGAGAGAGGTTTATCATGAACATACGTACATTAATGCTTGCCGCAGCCTGCGTCGCGGCGCCGAGCGCTGCATTCGCGCTGACCGATACGGCTCAGCAATCGTCAGGAACTTCGCAATCGTCGACCAGCGGCTCGACCAGCGGCAGCAGATCCAACGATCCACAGGACATCGGCCGATCGACCAACGGCCCCAATGGCACCAACACCGACGCTCGCGAAAGCACCCAGCGCGAGAAGGCCGGCAAACGCGGTGACCGGCGGAAAGGTACGCCGCCGTCCGGCAATAGCGGCACAACCGGGAATACCGGAACCCCTGGAACGTCTGGAACGTCTGGAACGTCTGGAGCATCCGGGACCCCTGGAACGTCCGGAACATCCAGCACGCCTGGGAACCCCGGCGGCGTGGGCACCGTTACCGGCACGGCACGCGGTGCCGGAACCTCTGGCACTTCAGCGAGTGCCGGAGGCGATATGGGTTCGTCCGATACTGGCGGTTCCACACCGTGATCCCCGGGGATCGCCGCCGCTGTCGCAAACCCCGACATGGCTGAACGGTGAACCGGCACGGCTGCTCGCCTCAGGCGAGCGCCGGGCCGCCATCGCGCGGCGGATCGACTTACCTCGCGGCTGGACCCGTGCGGTCAGCGCAACCTTTGATCCAGATTGCCGTGGCGCAACTTCGGCCTGGCATTGCCGTTATCGGGCGAGCGGCGCCGAAGTGGATCAAGGCGCGCTTCAAGGCCGTGCGCGAAAGGAAGATACCTCATGATCGTTCTTCATTCAGCACCCAGGTTCAGTTCGAACGAGGGGGTGCGCGATAAACTGGTAGCAGCGCTTGGCGCGATGGTCACGCACGCCCAGGAGGAAAACGGCGAAATCGTGCTGACCGTTGCGCGCGCGCAGATTGCCACCGCCTTGCGCATCATCCGTGACGAACACGCCTACCAGCAACTGATGGACATCGCCGGCGTCGATTATCCCGCGCGCGCAGAGCGTTTCGAAGTCGTCTACATGCTGCTCTCGGTCACCCGGAACCATCGCCTGATCGTGAAGGTCGCCGCGTCGGAAACGACTGCGGTGCCGACCGTCACGACACTGTGGCCAAACGCAGGCTGGCTGGAGCGCGAGGTATTCGACATGTACGGCGTAATCTTCGCCGGCAACCCCGATCTGCGGCGCATCCTCACGGACTACGGTTTCGAGGGCCACCCGTTTCGAAAGGATTTTCCGCTCACCGGCTATGTCGAACTGCGCTATTCGAAAGAAGACCAGCGGGTGGTCTACGAGCCTGTCGATCTGCAGCAGGACTTGCGCACCTTCGACTTCATGAGCCCCTGGGAGGGCGCGGACTACGTGCTGCCTGGCGACGAGAAGGCAGCGCCTTCCCCCGCCATGACGCCCAAGACGACCGACGCTCCGAAGGACACCGGCGCTGGTGAGGCCACCGACCGGCAAGCGGCTCATAAAGTGGCATCGGCAGCAAGGACAGGCACGATCGCGGGCCAGGGCCTGGGCGACCCGGTTCAGGAAGAACTGGACAAAGACGCGCCGGGAGCACCCAACCCGACCGGCGCCCGGCCGGACCGAGGTCCTACCGGCGGCGCCAACGCCCGGGAAGGCTCCGGCCCGGCTCCGGAGGGAAGCTGACAATGAGCATGCAGTTCGAACATTCGCCGACCACCGGCGACGACGTCATCACCAACTACACGATCAATTTCGGGCCGCAGCACCCGGCCGCGCATGGCGTGCTGCGGCTGGTCATGGAACTGGACGGAGAGATCATCCAGCGCGTCGATCCCCATATCGGCCTGCTCCATCGCGGCACCGAAAAGCTGATCGAGCACAAGACCTATCTACAGGCCCTGCCCTATTTCGATCGCCTCGACTATTGTTCGCCGATGGCGATGGAGCATTCCTATGTTCTTGCCATCGAAAAGCTCGTAAACATTGAAGTGCCGATCCGCGCGCAGTACCTGCGCGTGTTCTTTGCGGAGCTGACCCGCATCAAAAACCACATGCTCAACCTCGGTTCGCACATCATGGATGTGGGCGCCATGACCCCGAACCTGTGGCTCTTCGAACTGCGCGAAGACTGCATGAACTTCTACGAGCGCGCCTCTGGAGCGCGCATGCATGCGGCGTGGTTCCGCCCCGGCGGTGTCCATGAAGACGTGCCGCTGAGGCTGCTGACCGACATCGGCGACTGGCTGGACAAGCGGCTGCCCCGCCTGTTCGAGGATGCGATGAGCCTCGTGGTGGATAACCGCATCTTCAAGCAGCGCAATGTCGATGTCGCCATCGTCTCCCAGGAGGATGCGCTGGCCTGGGCGTTCTCGGGTCCGATGATCCGCGCGGCCGGCCTCCCCTGGGACTTGCGGAAGTCGCAGCCTTACGATGTCTACGAACGCATGGAATTCGACATACCCATAGGGACCAACGGCGATTGTTACGACCGATTCATGGTTCGCGTCGAAGAAGTGCGCCAGTCTGCCAGGATCATGAAGCAATGCCTGGACGAGATGCCGGCCGGGCCGATTTCGTCGGATGATCGAAAGATATTCCCACCCAAGCGCGCTGAGATGAAGACATCCATGGAAGCGCTGATCCATCACTTCAAGCTGTACACCGAAGGCTTTCATGTCCCTGCCGGGGCGGTCTATGTCGCCACCGAGAGCCCGAAGGGCGAGTTTGGGGTGTATCTGATTTCCGATGGCTCGAACAAGCCGTACCGCTGCAAGATCCGTCCTACCGCGTTCTCCCATCTCCAGGCGATGGATTTCATGTCGAGAGGACACATGCTGCCGGACGCCACGGCAATCCTGGGCGCGATGGATATAGTATTCGGTGAATGCGACCGTTGATCCGTATGAAATAAGATGCGTTCAGTAAGGCAGTGCGCCTTTTGCATACGATCGATCGATTCGATATTGATCCTGTTGATATTGCCGCGCTCGATCAGCGATTATTGATCATCATCACTCATGAGAGGCAGACTTGCCGGTGATAGCCGCATCACTGGTTGGGGCGCGGGTTCAGTTTGCCCTGCCCACGCCCCCTTTTTCATTTCGTCATCAGAAGCCTGGCGCCCCACCACCACGTTCCAAGGAACCCGAACGATGTCAGACTGCCACGCGCGTCGAACGGCAACGAACACTTTCCTGCCACGCGATCCGGCGTGACCGCCCAATGTACTGGATAGGCACATACAGCGCACGCGGAAGCGGATTTTGCCCGATCATAGCGCGGGATCGAACGCTGCACTTGGGCGAGCCCGAACCGGCGATCGCGAATGCCTCGTTCGCGGTGTGGTCGCCCGGGCACCGGATCGCCTACGTAGTCAACGAAACCGAGCAGGGCCGCATTGCCGCCTGGAAGCGCACCCATGGATCCTGGGCTCTGATCGGAGAGGTTTCGAGCGGCGGCGCCAGCCCTTGCTACCTGTCACTATCGCCCGAAGGCCGCTGCCTCGCGGTCGCCAACTATGCCGATGGTGCGTTGAGTATCGTGCCGATCGACTCGCATACCGGCGCCGTCTGCGAATTGTCGGATCGCTATCGGCCCGACGCGCGCCTCAAGGACGCGGACGCCGATCTCGAACGGCAGGACGGTCCGCACGCGCACTGCGCAATTTTCGCAGATGATGGACAAACCATCTATCACGTAGACCTAAGCCTCGACCGCGTGTTTCGCCATCGCCTGGAGGGCGGCCGGATCACCTTTTCCGACATAGCGTTCGAAACACCCCGGGGATTTGGTCCCCGGCATCTCCTGTTTCATCCAGACAACGTGCATGCTGTGCTGCTGTGCGAACTGGCTGCGGCACTGTTCCTTCTCCGTCGCGAGGGGGGTGTACTGACGTTTCTCGACTGCGTATCGACCTCGCCCGAGCCTTGCGCGGACGGCAATCTGGGCGGGCACATCGCCATTGCTGGCGATGGCGCTGTCCTCGTCAGCAACAGGGGGCACGACAGCATCGTCCGATTTCGGGTGGTGGAAGGCCGGCTGGCGATGTCCGGCTGGTGGCTCACGGGCAGTTCGTCACCGCGTCACTTTGTTGCCAATGGCGACGCCGCTCTTGTCGCGCACGAGCAGGGCGGCATGGTAACGCGGGTGGCACTTTCAGAGCCGGGCGGCGCGATGGAACGGATCGAAGTGCCCGGCGCTGCGTTCGTCTTGGCAACGTCGAACCGGCCGTGATGCGATGAGTGTCCCGGCAGCCGTTCCGCGGCCATCCAGGGGCAAAGATCGTCTCCCGCAGGCTATGCCGGCGTCGGGGTCGCGCGGGGCAAGTGACCGATCAAAGTCCTATCATGCATCTATTCGGGGCAACCCGATTGTGCCTTGCCGCCCTTAGTTTCCATGCACATTCACCACCTCAACTGCGGAACGGACTGCCCGTTGGGCGGTTCCCTCTTCGATGGCCGCAGCCGGGGCCTGACGGGAAAGCTCATCTGTCATTGCCTGCTCATTGAAACGGATGGGCATGGACTGGTGCTCGTGGATACCGGGTACGGCTTGCGTGATGTCGCTGATCCGCACCGCCCACCTCATCCCCGCATCACACGTACGATGCGCGCGCTGCTGAACATCCGTCTTCGGCAAGAGGACACCGCTCTTCGCCAGATAGAAGCGCTCGGTTTCCGCTCGCAGGACGTGCGCCACATCGTCTTGACGCACCTCGACTTCGATCACGCCGGGGGTCTCGAGGATTTCCCGCAGGCGCGTGTCCACGTGATGGACAAGGAATGGACAAGCGCCACCGCTCCGAAAACCGGCTTCGTCAGTCAGAACCGCTACCGGCCATCGCAATTCGACGAGGTCCGCGCGTGGTGCCGCTATGGGGCGACCGGCGAGGCATGGTTCGGCTTCGATGCGGTGAGGGATCTCGATGGCCTACCCCCGGAAATCCTGATGGTGCCGCTGCCCGGCCATACCTGGGGCCATGCCGGCGTGGCGATCCAGCGACCCGAAGGCTGGCTGCTTCACGCCGGCGACGCCTATTTCTATCACGGTGAAATGCGCAGCGCGAAGCGTCGCTGCACGCCGGGGCTGCGCGGCTATCAGACGATGATGGAAGTCAGCCGGGAACTGCGCCTGACGAACCAGGAACGCCTGCGAGCCCTGTCCGTCGCACGGCGCAAGGACCTGAAGATACTATGCGCACACGACGTCGTGGAATTCGAACACGCGGCGACTGGAAACCCGCTGTGACAGCGCAATTCTTATCCGCGCCGCAGCCTGATCATCGGGATGAACCATGACTGTCGAACACACCGAGCTTGCCGGAAAGCGGATACTGCTGACGGGCGGCACTACCGGCATAGGGCGCGCGGCGCTCCAGCTTCTCGCTCGCGAAGGCGCCCGGGTGGTGACGTTCGGGCGACATGAACCGGACCTTGGGGATGCCTTGGCCATCGCTCGCGAGCAGAGCGGCGAAGTGATCGGGCTCACGGCGGACGCGTCCTCGAAGGAGGACATCGATCGCGTGTTCGCGGCGGTGGACGAAGAACTTGGAGGGATCGACATCCTAATCGCCTCTGCCGCGCTGGGCGCAAAACCGGTACACCAGATGACGGATGCGGACTGGCGCTACGTCGTCGAAACCAACCTGATCGGCTATATCGCCTGTGCCCGCGAAGCCGTTATGCGGATGCAGGCGCAAGGATCAGGCCACCTGCTGTTCATCGGTTCGATCAGCACCGAGATCAAGGCAGTCGGCGAAAGCGTCTACTCCGCAACCAAGGCCGGCATCCAGGCATTCGCCGAGACGCTGCGCAAGGAAGTGGAGGAGGACAACATCCGCGTCAGCATCATTCAGCCCGGTTCGGTCGATACCGACATGCAGGAGGCGAGTGACGAGGAAAAGCGCCAGGCCGTCTCTCGCCACCAGATGCTCCAGGCGGCCGAGATTGCTGAAGCCATCGCATTTGTCCTCACCCGCTCGGCGGCATGCGACGTCGTCAACCTGCGCATCGAACCGCGCCTGCAGAAGACGGCCTGAACCGATGGATCCGGCACGGCCCGACGGTGCAGCGCCTTGCGTGCCACCTGCCGCCGCAAAACCGCTGCGCAGCTGTCGTTCGGCCGAGGGCGGCTGGTCGCCCCGGCAATATATAAAGCTATGTTAGTCGCCCGGACCCCAGACAAGCCAGCTTCGTTCAAGCTGCAGCCGGTTGAGGCCCTTCCTGCACGCTGCGATCACCTGACATCAGAACGGAGCTTTCCTTCATGGACACCACGAACGACATGCAGCCGCCCCTTTCCGAACAGCAGCAGCAGCCGCCTGGACTGACGGGCGAGATGGATCCGGTGCCCGACCACGGCGAAGACAGCTACGAGGGGCACGGCCGCCTGCAGGACAAGAAGGTGATCATCACCGGCGGCGACAGCGGCATAGGGCGCGCCGTTGCCATCGCCTTTGCCCGTGAGGGCGCGGACATCCTCATCGCCTACCTCAACGAGGATGAGGACGCGGCGACGACCGCCAGCCTGATTGAGGCAGCGGGCCGCAAGGCGGTGCTGATCGCGGGCGATATCGGCGATTCCGCACATTGCCGGGCCATCGTTGAACGGGCGGTAGAGGAACTGGGCGGTGTCGATGTGCTCGTCAACAATGCGGCCCATCAAATGACATTCGAAGACATTGCCGACATTCCCGACGAGGAATGGGACAGAACCTTCCGCACGAACATCCATGCAATGTTCTACCTGGCGAAAGCGGTGGTCGGTCACATGAAGCCGGGCGCCTCGATCATCAACACGACGTCGGTCAACGCCGATATGCCCAAACAGACACTGCTCCCTTATGCGACGACGAAGGGCGCCATCCAGAATTTCACCGGCGGCCTGGCACAGATGCTCATGCCCAAGGGCATCCGCGTGAACTGCGTTGCGCCGGGCCCGGTCTGGACGCCCTTGATCCCGGCCACCATGCCGCCCGATCAGGTGAAGACATTCGGAGCCAGCTACCCCATCGGCCGCCCCGCCCAGCCCCGGGAACTTGCCCCCGCCTATGTCATGCTCGCCAGTGACGAAGCCAGCTACGTCTCGGGCGCCACGATCGCCGTCACCGGCGGCAAGCCCATCCTGTGAACCGCGCCCTGCCCGGCCGGTTCCTGCACCTCGCATCGGCGCTGCTTGCCGGCTGCGGCTCACATTCGGTACTTTCTCCCGGCGGTCCAATCGCCGCCGGCAACCGGCAGATCATGCTGGACGCGCTCGGAATCATGTTGGCCATCGTCGTGCCCACGATGATCGCGTCTGTCTGGTTCGCATGGTGGTTCCGCGCCGGCAATCCCCGCGCGCGCTACAAGCCGAGCTTCGTCTATTCGGGACGTATCGAGATGATCGTCTGGTCGATCCCCATCCTGGTCATCCTGTTTCTTGGCGGGGTGATCTACATCGGGAGCCATGATCTCGACCCGGCCCGCCCGATCGCGTCGACCCACGAAACAGTCGAAGTTCAAGTGGTCTCGCTCGACTGGAAATGGCTGTTCATATATCCCCGCGAGGGGGTGGCGAGCGTCAACCGGCTGGTTGTTCCCGCCGGGGTTCCGGTGCGGTTCCGTCTGACGTCGGCGAGCGTCATGAACGTCTTTTTCGTGCCGCGGCTGGGCACCATGATCTATGCCATGAACGGCATGGAGACAAAGCTGCATCTCATGGCCGACAAGCCGGAGCAGTTCTACGGCCAGTCCGCGCATTTCAGTGGCGACGGATTTCCCGGCATGAAGTTCACCGTCCATGCACTGCCTCCCGATCGTTTCGCGCAGTGGTCGAAAGGGGTTCGCGGCAACCGCCTGGATGCCGCCGCCTATGCGCGCCTGGCGCGACAAAGCAGCGACGTTCCGGCATTCGACTACAGTTCGGTCGTCCCGGGCCTGTTCGACGGTATCGTCTCCCACCGAATTGCCCCCGCCGCCGGGCCCGGTGAAGGACGCGGTGGCCCGGGCGTGTCGCCGGAGCCACTGTCATGACTATCCTTGGGAAGCTCGACTGGTCCGCCGTGCCGTTCGACCAGCCCATCCCGCTGATCGCGGCGGGCATCGTCATATTCGCCATCCTCGCCCTTGTCGCATGGGTCACCGTGAAAGGGCACTGGCACTATCTATGGTCGGAATGGATTACCTCGGTCGACCACAAGCGTATCGGCGTCATGTACGTGATGCTCGGCATAGCGATGCTGCTGCGCGGGTTCATCGACGCGATCATGATGCGCAGCCAGCAGGCGATGACCGTGGGCGGCGGACAGGGCTATCTTCCGCCCGAGCACTACGACCAGATCTTTTCCGCGCATGGCACGATCATGATCTTCTTCGGGGCCATGCCCTTCGTGATCGGGTTGATGAACTTCGCGGTGCCGCTGCAGCTTGGCGTGCGCGACGTGGCGTTCCCGACGCTCAATTCCACCAGCTTCTGGCTGACGGCCGCAGGCGCGCTGCTGGTCAACGTCAGCCTGATGATCGGTGAATTCTCCCGCGCGGGGTGGCTGCCTTATGCGCCGCTCAGCGAAAAGACCTATTCGCCCGGCGTCGGCGTCGACTATTATCTATGGGCGGTGCAGATCTCGGGCGTCGGCACGCTGATGAGCGGCATCAACCTGGTGGCCACCATCCTCAAGATGCGGGCGCCGGGCATGAGTTACCTGCGCATGCCGATGTTCTGCTGGACATCGCTAGGCGCCAATATGCTGATCGTCGCCGCTTTCCCGATCCTGACGGCGACGCTGTCGATGCTGACCCTGGACCGCTACTTCGGCTTCCACTTCTTCACCAACGAGGCGGGCGGCAACCAGATGATGTTCGTCAACCTCATCTGGGCATGGGGCCATCCCGAGGTCTACATCCTGATCCTGCCGGCATTCGGCATTTTCTCCGAGGTCTTCTCGACCTTCTCGTCCAAGCCACTATTCGGCTATCGTTCGATGGTGGCGGCGACGCTGTTCATCGTCGTCGTGTCGTTCCTTGTATGGCTGCACCACTTCTTCACGATGGGCGCAGGAGCGGACGTCAATGCCGCCTTCGGCATCGCCACGAGTGTGATCGCGGTGGGTACGGGCGTGAAGGTCTATAACTGGATCTTCACCATGTACGGAGGACGCCTGCGGTTCGCCACCCCGATGATGTGGGGCATGGGCTTTCTGCTGACATTCGTGGTCGGTGGAATGACCGGGGTGCTCCTGGCCATTCCGCCTGCGGATTTTGTCCTGCACAACTCGATGTTCCTTGTCGCGCACTTCCACAATGTCATCATCTCCGGCGTCGTTTTCGGGGCCTTCGCCGGATATACCTACTGGTTCCCCAAGGCCTTCGGCTTCCTTCTCGACGAGTTTTGGGGCCACATCGCGTTTTGGCTCACGATCGCCGGGTTCGTGATCGTCTTCGGCGCGCTTTACGTCGCAGGGCTTGATGGCATGACCCGCAGGCTTCAGCGCGTTCCGGTCGAGGAATGGGGCATCTGGATGCACATCGCGTTGGCCGGGGCCGGCGTGATGATCCTGGGCGTGCTGGCGCAGATCATCCAGCTGGTCGTCTCGATCCGCCGCCGCGAAGCACTGCGCGACGTGACGGGCGATCCATGGGATGGTCGCTCGCTCGAATGGTCGACCCCCTCGCCGGCACCACCCTTCAACTTCGCGGTCCTGCCGCAGGTGCACGGCGAGGAGCCCTACTGGACCATCAAGCAGGCTGCGATCGAAACCCAGCGGCTTGGACCCGAACCGCGATACGATCCCATCCACATGCCGAAAAATAGCCCGACCGGCGTGGTCACCGCGTTCTTCGCCAGCGCGATCGGCTTCGCACTGGTCTGGGAAATCTGGTGGCTTGCGACGATCGGCTTCGTCGGAGCCTATGCCACCTTCGTGATCTTCGCTTGGCGCACCGTTCACGAATACGAAATTCCGCCCGACGAAGTGGCGCGGATCGACGGGGCACGCCGCTCGGCCAGGCACGCCTGGCTCCGACGGGAGGAGCAGAACGCATGAGTTCTCCCAACGCACCCGGCACCCCCGCGCATGATGTCTATGCCCTGGGCCGTCACCAATCGAATCCGACCGTAACCGGACATGGCGAAGGCGGACCGTCATCCCCCCGCACGATCGTTGGCTATGGCTTCTGGATCTACCTGCTGAGCGACATCGTCATGTTCTCCGCCTTTTTCGCGGCCTATGCCGTGCTGGCGGATGAACATGCCGGCGGTCCCGGCCAGCGCGAGCTGTTCGGCCAGGGCCGCGTCGCGCTGGAAACAGCGGTGCTGCTGCTGTCCAGCTTCACCTGTGGCATGGCCAGCGCCGCCGCCGATCGCAAGGCGATCATGTGGACGCAGGGATGGCAGCTGGCCACCGGCATCCTGGGCGCCGCATTTCTTGCGCTCGAAGTTCAGGAATTCGCGATCATGGCATCCGAAGGGGCCGGCCCACAGCGCAGCGCCTTCCTTTCAGCCTTCTTCGCGCTCGTCGGTCTGCATGGCCTGCATATCGCCGTGGGGCTGCTCTGGCTCGGCACGATGATGGCGCAGCTCGGCGCGAAGGGGTTTCAACCCACGGTCCTGCGCCGGATGATGTGCTTCAATCTGTTCTGGCACGCGCTCGACATCATCTGGGTAGGGCTGTTCACCATCGTCTATCTGATCGGGATAACCTGACATGGAAAATCGCGCCGACCACGAACGCGATCCTCACGATGCCGCTCCTGGCGACGAAGCAACCGACATCGGCGAGTTGTCGGGCGGGATAAAGGGCTATATCATAGGCCTCGTCCTGGCGGGCCTGCTGACCGGACTTTCATTTCTGCTCGTCAACGTCGAACTGATATGGCGCCCCGCGCTGCCGA
Source organism: Novosphingobium sp. HR1a (assembly GCF_015594425.1). Classification (NCBI taxonomy): domain Bacteria; kingdom Pseudomonadati; phylum Pseudomonadota; class Alphaproteobacteria; order Sphingomonadales; family Sphingomonadaceae; genus Novosphingobium; species Novosphingobium sp. HR1a. The sequence continues at coordinate 14,447 of NZ_JABXWS010000073.1, read as the reverse complement.
TGGCGCTTATCGTGCTGGCAGTCGCGCAGATGGGCATCCACCTCGTCTTCTTCCTGCATGTTACAACCGGCCCCGACAACACCAACAACGTGCTTGCCCTGGCCTACGGCGTGCTCATCGTGGGGCTCGTGATCTTCGGTTCGATCTGGATCATGAACCATCTCCACCATTCCACGATGCCGCTGGCGGGCGGCATGCACGGAATGTAGCGGATTGCCGAGCCGCGCCGCCATAGCGGCCTAACGTTTCGACCTACCTTCCACATGTCCGGCTTCGCCGGCAAGTTCAGGCACGTCGCGCAGTTCGTCGTCCAGTTGCCTGCGCACGATCCGCCCTTCGGCCATGACCACGATGGCGGCCACGATCACCAGCGCAAAGCCCAGGTACGTGGCCGCCGTGCCAGCGTAAGTAATGAAAAGATTGGCCGGGACGAGCACGTCCGCCGCGCCGAAGATAAGCGATGCAATCAGCGAGACGGCGGCAACCAGGCCCGTCATCGTTGCCCGGCCCATCAGCGTGCAACGGGTACGGTAGGTGACGATCTGGTCCTTGAGGTTGCCGGCGCGCGCTCCTTCATGGTCGTTGGATCTGTAGTCGCCGACGGCAGACCGATAACGATCGAGCGCGCTATCGTAGCGTTGCTGCAGAAAGCCCATGAATATCCAGGCCGCGAACACGATCGCCGCATTGGGTCCCACTGCCTTCAGGACATTGCCGAGTTGAATCATATCCTTGACCTCCGGTTGCCAACAAGATTTTGAGGCGCCGGATGGCCGACCGCCCCTAACCACCTGACTTTCTGGCAATGCCCGGACCACCACGCAGGTTTCTCACTTCTGATCTCGTTTAACGCCGTTATTCCCAACTCAATATCAGGCGTCCATTCGCGGGGACGCGAAAGTCCACCCGGTCCGGGCAAGTCTCCTGCGGGCGCAGCATGTCGCCGGCGATCGTCAGCAGCTTGGCCTTGACGGGCTGTCGCCGCTTCAGGCGCACGAGGCTGACCTTGGCGCTGCAGTTCTCGCCGCCGTCCAGGGAGAGGGTAAGCGACCGATCGCCGGTCCGCTCCAAAGCACGCACGAAATGATCGCAGTAGAGACGGAAAGGCGCGTCCTTGACGTGGTGAAAGGCGCGAGAAGCGAAGATGAAAGCGGCGCCCGCGCCATAGACCTCCTGGCCGACCTGTCCGGCTACTTGCCCATCGGCATAAAGGTCCTCCAGTGGAAAGGAGAGTTTGCGATCAACATGGCCATTGGCTTCGCGCTGTTCGGGTGAGATGGCCTCGGGCGGCAGCGCATCTGGGTAGAACGACCAACCGCGATCCAGTGCATACTTGCAATATTCGGAGATCAAAATGCGTGCCGCCGGCTCAAGGTCAGGCCCGCCATCTTTCAGATAATGTTCGAAACCGGCAAAGGAGTCGAAGCATTCGTAGATGGCCATGTACGCAGCATCCTGAAGGCACGTTACACCCAGGAAGTTGCGGTAGTGCGCCGCGTGTTCGATCTCGCTTTCCCAGATTTCGCAATTGTGGAAGAAGTTGGCGACATAGACATAACTCTGTTCAAGGTAGATGTCTTCGCTGGTGATCCGCCAAAACCGCATGCACGCTGCCGCACCCCATGCGGTCAAATTCGCCTGGTAGTTCAGTTCGAAACGCAACCCCATCGCCGCCTCCAGAGCCAGCAGCACCTTGATGTGCAGGTGCACGCACAACCAAATCCGGTCTTGTCTCGTCTCTTCGTTTCACAGAGTTGCTGCCTGGAGCGATCTATAACGTTGCGACGTTCATGCCGGCATGGCCGGGACGCCCGGTCGAGAACATGGAGCATGATTTTGACCGACTGGATAACGCAGATGATCGAGCAGATGGGTTACGTGGGTATCGCGCTGCTAATGTTCCTGGAGAACTTATTCCCACCTTTGCCATCTGAAGTCATCATGCCAATGGCCGGTTTCACCGCTAGCAAGGGCACGCTCGGTCTGACCAGGGTTCTCGTCGCGGGGACAGGCGGAACTCTCGCTGGAGCTTGCTTCTGGTACGCCGTGGCTCGCGTAGTAGGGAACGAGCGGTTGAAAAAATGGGCTTACCACCACGGACGTTGGATCACGCTGCAGCCGCAGCAGATCGACGAACTGAAGGCTCGCTTCGAGCACCACAGTAACTGGGCCGTGCCACTCGGTCACCTTGTGCCTGGGGTCAGAACGCTCATTTCAATCCCAGCAGGCATTTTTCATATGAGTATCAGCCGCTTCATATTCCTGACGGCGCTTGGAGCCGGGCTTTGGACAACGGCTTTGGGTGTTGCCGGTTACATCCTGGGCACCAAGTTCGATGCTATCGAGCGTTACCTCGGCCCTGCAAGCACCTTGATCATGGTTAGTATTTTAATCGTCTACATCTATCGCGTGTCGACCTTCAGAAAGAGCTGATCTCCCTATTAAAAAACCTAGCACCGGATTTTTTGAGGTCACAGGTTGATCGGAACTCTCGAAACAGACGGACAATGTCCTCGCCGTGCTTACGTATCGTCCACCGGGTCTTTTCCGGCAGGAGAAGCAGATCCTCGGCGGTTAGGCATCTGTATTTCTTCTGGATGGCCGTCTGTTTTATCGCGCCGAGGGAATACGCGCTCGGCCAACGTCACTGCGGCAAGCAACAAAAGCGCAAGCGCGGTCCCTGCCGTTACCAAGACGTACTGCCCGGCTCCGGCGGTGATCCCTACCGCAGCCGCCATCCACAGGCTGGCGGCGGTGGTCATGTTCCGCACATCCCCTCCCCTCACAAATATGAGACCGCCTGCAATGAACCCTATTGCCTGCGCGAGACCTTGAATGACGCGAACGGGATCACCTTCACCATGGTGCTCCACGAGCTCCAGCGCAGATAAGGTGAGCATGCCGGAACTGAGTGACACGAGGCCATGCGTACGAAGACCGGCATCATGGCCACGCCGCTCTCGTTCGAAACCAAGAACCAGACCCAACACCGTGGCCAAGCCGAGTCTCGCAAGGGTCGTGGTCACATCATCTTCAAGCATCTTCCGTCCGTTTCAAATCGGATCCATTAGATATAACATATTACGCCACGCTCGTGACTGATATGCAGCCTCGCGTGATCTTCGACTCCGGCTGCTTGGTCAACGGTGGTAAAACAATTTTGCTCCAGCAACCACCCGCCGCCAGCCCTAACCCTGCTTCTTCATAAGTCTCCCGGCCGCCCCATGCTCTGCGGCCAGGTTACGATTATAGGCGTGCGGCATACGAAGCTCTCCATCGTAGCGCGTCCATGATCCCATCCACGGCCTCCATGCTGGCGAACCGGTCCTGGTTTAGCCCAGCCCGGGTCGGGTGGCCGCTTACTCGTGCAGAAGGCGTCCCAGATCGTCCATCGCCAGGTCCGGAAGTGCGCCTTCGTCGAACGTGCGCCGAATAATCGCGCGCCAGATCAGCCCGATCGAGCCGGGATGAAGGGCTCTTTGCCCCAAGGCGTACTCGGCGCTTGCCGCCACTGCGGGCTTCGGCAGAGTTTAGCGCCATCGGGCTATACGTAAACACGGTTGCGCCTCAAACGAGTGCCCCGCCCGGCGTGCGACCGCCCTGCCCCACGGTTTCAACTAACTGCCATCGGTCTTACTGAGTACCGGTCCAATGATCGAAGCGGACTCGACGTTTCAACCCCCGTTCTGTTGGGGGGCGTTCGCGCCACGCCAAGCCGATTGAGAATTGTTGCCAGATCGCATGCCTCTCGCTTGCCGCTTCATACTGCCGTCCGGCGACCACCCCGGACCATTTCTTCGATCCAAGTAAGCAGCAAATCATTGTATGCCTTTCGACACGCCTCGTTTCGCAGCGCATGATCCGCCCCCTTCATGATGCGATAGCTCAGCGAGTTGGTACGCTGAAACGCGCCCATGAAGGAGCTGATCGCCGGATGAGGCACATAATCGTCATATTCCGATTCCACGATTAGAACATCGCCACAGAAGGCTTCACACGCTGCCAGCGCCTTATCGTGGTGCCCGGTGCGAAAATGGCTACGATACGTCACGATCTCGGCACGCGGCAGCAGGGCTTTGGGAACATCCCAATGATCGTCGGGATAAAGCGCTGGAACGCGTAGCGCCAGCCATGCAACCGAGCGGTGCAAAGTAAGCAAAGTCGCCAGGTACCCACCGTAACTGGTCCCCACCACGGCGATAGCGGTGGGATCGACCTCCTCCTGCGACGCCAGGAAATCGTAAGCGGCAATCACGTCGGCGAGCCCGTCCGATCGCGTGACGAGGTCCCGTTTCCCATCGTGCCCGGCATGCCCGCGCAAATCGAACGTGAAACAGATGCAGCCGAGCTGAGCGATCTCCTCGGCGCGGGCTAGGTCCTGCTCCTGCGACCCACCCCAGCCGTGGATGAACAGTACCCCAGGGATGAGCTTGGCAGGCGACAGCAGCGTGCCCGCGAGCTTTTCACCGCCAGCGTAAATCTCGACCGGGTTTCGCCCACTCATCATCGTGTCATCGCATACTTGATCAGGGGGCCGAGCACCGGATCGATGCCGCTGAAATAGATCGCGGCGCCTGGCGGGGCTTGTTCGGCCCCGCCGTATATCTCGACGGTGGATGCTTCGACCGACGTGCAGGCAGGATAAGCGGCGAAAACTTCGAAGGCCGCGATTTCCGCACCGCTTGCCCCGCCCACCCGCCAGCTCTGTTCCAGCACACCTATTTGTTTGTTGCCGCGCCCATCCAGGCCCGAAACTACGTCGTAGTTCCGACGCGATGCGAACATCGAGGGGTAAGCGACAGATACCGCCCGGTCGTAATGCTGGGCCCGATCAATAACCTCGGCAAGTTCGGGGCCGAGTTCTAGACGCCTAAGTTGCAGCCAGCCTCCTCTCACGCATCGCAAATGAGAACCGCCATAGACCTCCTCTTCAAAATTATTGAGCGTCAGGCTCTGCGTGCCCCAATAGGCGATCGACATCCCGAACAGTGTCGCAATGCCCACGCTATAAGTCGTAACGTCGGTGAGGTTTTCCTCGATTACGAGCCCGGTTTGGGCAAGCACTGCTGCATCCATGGCGTCGATCTCGACATCGAGGTCGTCGGCATCGCGGACCACCGTCTGACCCATTCCGGAGGTCGCCTCCACGTCCTTGAGCCTGACCGGCCCGTGATCGAGCAGAAGCCGGCCGGCAGCGGATGCATCCGCGCGGGAGAAAACCGAAAAGCCGCGCAGAACCGCGTCACCCAGTTTGCCGCCGAGCGCGTGCGACCATTCGGGCGGCGCCTGCGCACCTTGGAACGGCAATCCGTGCGTAATGACTTTGGTGGCCACGAAGCGCGCTGGAACCGCACCTCCGTAAAGTTGCGAAGCATCGAAAATCCCCATCGCAGCAGCGGCCTCCACGAGCATCGTGTCGTCAGGCACGAATAGTTCTCTGGGGCGTGCCACTTCGGCGGTTTCGCCCGCCGTGCCGCCGCAGAGGTCAGCGATCCGGCGCATCAGTTCGGATCTCGCGGCGATGTCGTGAACGTTGGTCATAGCCGCGCCGCCCGTGGCATAGGCTCGGACTATGCAGGCTGATTTCCGGTTTTCCATCTCGGCCATCTTTCGCGCTCCGCCACTTTTCGATGTTGAAAGAATGCGCCATCAGCCTGGAAGTTCAGGAGACATGATACCTGTTACGCTCTCACTCGCTGAGCGACTGGCTTTCACCAACCCAAGTTATACCGGTGGAACACACAAGGCGCGCCGACCGTCATCGCCATAACCGCAGCGTATAACATAACGGCAGGTAAATGAATGTCGGTCCACAAGATGATTTCTCTCCATCCCGGTGTGGAGACACTGAACGAAGCTCTGGCCACTGCCGCGCGTCGCGCGATGTTCTGCGCGGTCATGTGCAACTCGTGCGCCGACGCCTGCTCGGCCGAGACCATGGAGATGCGTCAATGCATTCGTAGTTGCCTCGACTGCGCCGACGTGTGCGACGCCACGGCCTGGCCGTGCGGCGCACGGGCAGCAACATCGCGGTGCTACGTTCGATGATAGAAACCTGCATCCGCGCCTGCGACCTGTGCGCCCAGGAATGCGCGCGGCGCCAACACGAACATTGTCGCCTATGCGCCGAGATGTGCCGCGAATGCGCGAAGGACTGCCGCACGGCGCTTCCGACCATCCAGTGATCCAGCTCCATCCAACGCGAAAGAACCGACCCATGACCTTCGAGGCAAACGCGTCCCGCCGTGATCTCCTGGGCGTTGCGGCAGCCGGCTACGCTGCTGCCGTCGCAGCGCCGGCCGTGGCGCAGGAGAAGCATAGCCCCGGTGCGCCGACCAGCACCCGTGCCGCAAGCTATCCCAAGCCGCCATTCCCCAAGCAACGGCAGCCTTGGCCCGGCCTCACCGGAAAGATGACCCCGCGCCCCGACCACGGCGAAACCAGCTATCGCGGGTCCGGCAGACTTACCGGCTGCAAGGTGCTGATCACCGGCGGCGACAGTGGCATCGGCCGGGCCGCGGTGATCGCCCTGGCGCGCGAAGGCGCCGACATCGCCATCAACTACCTGCCCGAGGAGGAGCCGGATGCGATGGACGTCGGCCAGTTGGTGGAGCAGGCCGGCCGCCGGTTCGTCAAACTGCCCGGCGATATCCGGAACGAGGCATTTTGCCGCAAGCTGGTCAGCGATGCGGCACAGCGGCTCGGCGGGCTGGACGTCCTGATCAACAACGCGGCGCGGCAGGTCAGCCAGACATCGATCCTCGACATTACCACAGAGCAGTTCGATACGACGCTCAAGACCAACGTCTACGCCATGTTCTGGCTGACCAAAGCCGCGATACCGTTGATGAAGCCGGGCTCGGCAATCATCAATACGACGTCTGTAACCGCTTACGATCCGCCAGAGAACATCATCGACTATGCCTGCACCAAGGCGGCGATCATGAACTTCACCAAGGGCCTCGCCAAGCAGTTGGCCAGCAAGGGCATCCGCGCCAATGGCGTGGCGCCGGGGCCTGTCTGGACGCCGTTGCAGGTCACTGGCGGGCAGGAGCCGGAGACGCTGACCGAATTCGGCGCCGACACGCCGCTGGGCCGGCCCGGGCAACCGGCGGAACTTGCCCCGTTGTATGTCGCGCTTGCCGATCCCGCGTTCAGCTACACGACGGGCCAGATCTTCGGCGCGACCGGCGGCCGGGGCGGGCCGTGAGCCTTGGACGACAAGCATGAAGGAGAAGGAAGATGCCAGCAAAGTCCGCAGCACAGCAGAAGGCCGCTGGCGCGGCCCTGTCGGCCAAGCGCGGCGATACGCCCGAAAGCAACCTGAAAGGCGCGTCGCGGTCCATGGAGAAATCCATGAGCGAAAAATAGCTTGAAGCCATGGCTTCGACCAAGCGCAAGGGAAAACCCGAGCACAAGCGCAAGAGCGACTGAAGCGCCCGGGTCACCCGAGTGTCGCTACGGCGTGCGTCAGTACCGGACAGGCAGAATCCGGATCGGGATTGGCATGTCCAAAGGCACCCATCCTTGCGAAGCAATCAAATCGCCGCTTTCTGCCGGATGACGGCCACGGCTGCGATCGAGCGACCAAGATGTGAAACGTGCTTCCATCCGGGCGATCGGTTTCGCCAGCGATGGCGACGATCATCGTCTGCAGCCCGTTTCCGTCACTGACCACGCCAACGATGTTGCCCTTGTTCTGCGAGGGCAGGCAATCGTGGCCATCCGCGCCCAATTTCAAAGTGATGTGGTCGGCTATGACATCGGGCCACTCTGGAGGAAACCGTTCCAACAACGAGCTTCTCTCCTGCGTATCAAGCTTCCATCCAATCACGGACATCGTCCCATCCTCGGTCTATTTTCGATACAGGCATCAATGCGCTCTCCTGTCTATGCAGTTCCCTCGGATTGATTCATTTAAAGATATCTGGAACGCCAGAATCGTCCGCGCGTGTCGCAACCATTCCTGCGGGCGGCACCCGCGATGGCCTTAACTTTTGACAGTGACCGGAAACCGAACGCGGAGAGGGATCTTCTAAGGTTAAATGCAGCCGCAGGTGCCCACTATGCATAAGATTCTGACGAACGATCAAAGCCTTCGACCCAAGCCCAGCGCCTCACTCACGTTGGCGGAAGAGCAGCGCCTGGCAGAGGTCGCCAGTCGGCCCGCGCGCAAAGACGACGGCAGGCGCTTTGTGGTGCCCGTTTTCCGGAACTGAGCACTGCTCGCACCATGGCAACCCGGTTACGCCCGGCTCCCGCGTCAACGCATGGTCGAAACGATTTGCGATCGGGCCTCAGTTTGTCTTTCAAGGAATTTCTGCGCTCGCCGCTCGGCGTGGGATCGGCGTTTCCCGCTTCGCGTTGTCTGATCCGCCGAATGCTTGCGCCGATAGATTGGAATAATGCCTGCTGGGTGGTCGAGTACGGCCCCGGCGCCGGAGGATTTACTCGCGCCTTGCTGGACCTACTGCCGGACCAAGCAAGGCTCGTGGCGATCGACACGGGAAAGTGGTTCATACGCGGGCTAGAAGAAAACCTCCCCGACGAGAGACTGTACCCAGTGGCCGGGTCCGCCGCCCAGGTACGTTCGATCTTGTCTTGCTTGGGCATCGAGCAGGTCGACTGCATCGTCTCCGGCCTGCCGTTCTCTACGTTGCCCCCATCGGCGGCGAGGAAGATCATGGACGACAGCCGCGCCGTGCTTGCTCCCGGTGGCCACTTCCTGGCCTATCAAATGCGCGACGCGATCGCCCCGCTGCTTCGCGAACGCTTCGCCAAGGTGGAAACCGGATTCGAATGGCGGAACGTGCCACCATGCCGGCTCTACTGGGCGACCGGCGTTCTTTGACCTATTACCCGAACGGATAGGTTTCGGGCACGCTCCGGTGATGTTCGGGACCCAGCGGAGTGACCGCCCGAGTCTCGTCGAACCAGACGAAGGCGTCAAACTGCTGGGATAGTGTCGCCTGGCTGTAGTGGCTCCACAGTTCCGTGTCGGGGCGGTAAATGACGCCGATGAAGCGCTCGAGCATCGGCTCCGACAATCGACGGCACAGCGCCGTGTTACGCTCGGGCGAAAGGTCGACGAGGCACCTTGGGACTCCGCTATTATGGAACTGTCGCTCGTAACTGTTTCGGCGAGACGGGTTGACGCGCTTGATCTCCGCGTCGCCGTCCCAGTCGGTCGCGGCGGCCACCGTGCCGCAATGAGTGCCGAAGCCGACGAGCGCAACCGATTCGCCCCAGCGCTCCCGTGCGAGCTGGCCGATGTTGTGTTCATCCCGAGACATGCCCATGTCGGTGTAGCGTGCGTCCCCGATGTGGCTATTGTGCGCCCATACGATCGCTTTCGCATCCGGTCCCTTGGCCTCAAGCAAATGCTCGAGCGTTTGGAACATGTGCGTATCACGCAGGTTTCAGCTTTCCGATCCGCCGTAGTACATGATCCGGTAGTACCGCTCGGCCGATGCTATTAGCTTGGCATTCTGCGCGGCATCGAGGAAATCGTCCTTGTCACGCTCCGCGTAATCCAGCCGCTTGGCCAGGAGAGCCCGGCACTGTTCGATCACCGCGTCCTCGCACTCGGCATAGCCCCGGCTCAGGGCGGCACGGCCATAAGTGGCGGGGTCCTTCTGCCATGGCATTAGGCATCCATAGCGTTCGCGGGCGGTCCGGGCCGCATCCGGGTCGACCCGATCGAGGTAGCCCAGCACGGCTCCGATCGAAGCTGACATGTTGTAGATGTCGAGGCCGTAGAAACCCGCTCGTGCCGCCGGATCTTCCACCCCGCCGTTATGCTCGCGCAACCACGCGACCAAGGCCTGAACATCAATGTTGCGCCACATCCATGTCGGGAAGCGCTGGAACGAACGCTCCGCGCCACCGCGCTTTTCGCGCAGGCGGACGTACCGATCCACGCTGGCGGCATCGGGCCAGTCTGCCTCGACCGCGACGATGGTGAAACCATGGTGGGCGACCAGATGACGGGTAATCGCTGCGCGCGCCTGGTAGAACTCGCTGGTGCCGTGGGTCGCCTCACCCAGCATAACGAGCCGGCGATCGGCAAAGCGATCGAACAGGACGCCGAATGCCGGATCGTCGAAAGCGGGCAGCGGTTCGGCGGCCTTGGCTATCATCTGCGGCAGAGTCAGATTGCGCGACGCGCCCGGCGCATGGTTGCTTGCCGCCAGGCTGCCGTCCTCCAGCCAGCCTTCGGCCCCGATCAGCGGCACGAACTTCACCGCCCCCAGTATTTCGGTTTCGAAATGATCGGTGCCGATGCGCCTAACCTTGCACAACATCTGGTTCCCCAGATCGCCCACCGGAACGACCATGCGGCCCCCAGGCGCCAGTTGTCGCTTCAGAGCGTCGGAGATGGCCGGGCCCGCCAGCCGTGACCATGATCGCGTCGTAGGGGCCCGCGTCCGCCCAACCTGTCGTGCCATCACCGACGTGGATGTCGACATTGTCGTAACCGAGCGCCGCGATCCTGCAAGCGGCAAGCCTGGCTAGGGCTTCGTATCGCTCGATCGCGGTCACCCGTCCGGCAATGCGGCTGGCCACGGCGGCGGCATAGCCAGAGTCGGCACCCACCTCCAGCAAGCGGTCGCCCTCCCCCACCTCGGCCGCCTCGATCATCAGTGCGACGATGTAGGGCTGCGAGATGGTCTGTTCTTCCTCGATCGGAAGCGCGGAATCATCATAGGCGAATTCCTCCAAGTCCTCGCGCACGAAACGTTCGCGCGGAACGGTGCGCATTGCCTTAAGCACGCGCCTGTCGTGGATTCCGCGCCGGACAAGCTGGGTGTCGACCATGCGGCCGCGAAGCACCTCGAAGTCGGGCAACATTGTGTTTACGCCTTTCTCTTTGTCCGCCTAGGACGCCACTCCTGACGCTATTCCGCTCACGTCTCACCGCGCAGCCAGTCGGCCAGAGACAGCTCGGTACTGGCCGAGGTCTGGGCGCCCATCGAATTGGCCATGATCTCCAGCGCCCACCGCTCGCGCTCGGCGCATTCCGCCGCCACGGCGTCCGCGGGGACCCACAGGGCATAGTCGCGCATGTGCGCATCGGCTGCCGTGAACAGGACACATATGTCCGCGGCTACGCCGGTAAGGACCAGTTTCGTCACGCCAAGCTTGGGCAGCAGCACCGGCAGGTTCGTTGCGTAAAAGCCCGAAAATTGCGGCTTGAACACGAAGAAGTCCCCGTCGCTTGGCTTAATGGCGCGCGCTACGGAGTTTCCCGTTTCGAGGACCTCATGGACGATCTGCGCCCGTTCGGAATGCCATTGGCCGAACTTGTCGTTTACATAGATCACCGGCAGGGCGCACGCTTCGAATTGCCTGCGCAGCAGGCCTATCGCCGTTGCCGCCTCCAGCGCCCTGGGCTCCAGTTGCGGGGCACCGGGAAAGTCGAAGCGGTTGATCATGTCAAGGATAAGGAGTGCCGCCCCGCCGCCCGGCTGGTCGTGCTCGGGAGCCTGCGTATTGCTTGAACGCTCCTTCACCGTTGCGAGCCCTCCAATCTATATGACCCCGGCTACATCGCCTTGAGCATGTCGATATGATGCTCGACCACCGGCACGACGTCGGCGGCCACGGCCTTGAGCGGCCCCGAGGTGCCGTCCTTCGCATAGGCCCTGTGAACCGCCAGGGCCTGCTGATGGGCACTCTTTTGCTGCGCAATATATGCAGCATCCCGCGCCGTTCCGCTTTCGGCCTTCAGTCGTGCGATCATCTCCGTCTGCGCCGGAGTGAGCATGGGCGGTGCTGCCTTGATCCTGGACTTGGCCGCGGCCGCCTTGACTTTCGCCGTGCTCTTGGTGTGGTCTGCAACCATCATTGAGGCGAAGCTCTTCACTGCAGGGTTACTGGTTGTCTGAAGGACCATCTCACTCGACTGTCGCTCGTAAAGATCGCTGGCACCGGCGGTCTTGACGAACTCGCTCGGGGTCATCGCCTGCGCCATCGCGGGCGATGAGAACGAAAGGAACACCGGCGCCAACAGCGCGGGCATGGTCAGTAGCAGCTTGTTCAAGATACCTCTCCTTCAATGATCCGTTCGGTCCGGCTTCAGTCTGCGAGGGCGGACTTAAGCTTCTTGACCGCGTAAGTCTCCGCCTCCCAGGCACCACGCACGATCTGACCCATGCCGAAGAATTCGTGGGTGACGCCGGGAAAGGTGCGCTGGTCAACCGTGACACCGGCCGCCTTGAATGCGCTTGCAAGCGTTTCTCCATCCGAGCGGAGCGGATCGATTTGCGCATTTATGACCGTCACCGGCGGCAGGCCCTTGAGCAACGCCGCGACGAGGTTGATGCGCGGGTCCTGCTGGTCTGCCTGCGAGGCAGAGTAGTAATGACCGAACCATTTCAGCATGGCTGCATTGAGCGGCTTGGCATTAGCGGAGTCGGTCCGCGAGGGTAGGGTCATGGAACTGTTGGCGATCGGATAGACCGACAGGATGTGGACCGGCAGCGCCAGCCCCTCGTCGCGTGCCCGGATAGCTGTCGCCACCGCGAGATTGCCGCCGGCACTCTCGCCTGCCAGCACGATCCGCCCGGCATCACCACCCCAACTGGCCGCATTCTGCAACACCCAGCGATAGGCCATCGCCGCATCGTCGTGCTGCGCCGGAAACTTGAACTCGGGTGCATGGCGATATTCAACCGAGACGACGATCGCGTTGAGCTGCTTGGAAAGGAAGCGCGGGGTCGCATCGTACGTGTTCACATCCGCGATGACCCAGCCGCCGCCGTGATAATACACGATCACCGGGAGCGTTGCCGTGCCGGCGTTTGCCGGGCGGTAGATGCGCGCAAATTGCATCGGATCATCGCCGTATGGCACGTCTTTGGTCGTTACGGTGGAATCAGGCGCGGTCGACATGCCCTTCTCCCGCATCACCGCCTTGGCGGCATCGGCGACCGACGGCTGGAGCCGGGCCTTGAGCGGCGTGAGCGTCTCGATCGGCTTGGCACCGAGAGCCATAAACTTGTCGAGTACCATCTGCATGTCAGCGGCAGCGGTCGCCGGAGCCGCAGTCACCTTTGGTGGTGAGGCCGGCGGCGGCGCGTCGACGGAGGCAAGGGACTGCGCAAGGCATGGCATGGTAGCCAACCCCAGGACCGAGGCAAGGCATGATGCGTAGGCAAACGTCTTCATGAGCGGCACCTTCTGCCTTTCGTTTCTGCATGGCGGTCTCAATGCAATGCTGACCGATCGACATGCGTTTGATCAGGACAAACCGTTGACTTCCCGAGTGCCGGTTCGCTGTTCCTGTTCCAGCTTGTCGGCATGCCAGATGTTGCGACCGACGAATGTGACGATCACGATCAACAGGATGACGGCCACCGTGATCGCCCCCATGATACCCAGCCGCCTGCTGCCGGGCTGTTTCGGTTTTCTGCCGCGACGCGGTGCCATGGTGCTGCCTCTCGGTCCGGTTTCTCTAATCTTCGAAACCAAGGTTGGATTACCAGGAAAGCCGAATTCCATTAAGGGGTTCCGCTTCGCTCTCATAACAAACGGATTTCATGTGTTTGTATAAAGTGGGTTAGTATAAAGGTTTGGCCTGCCCCGCGGCATGCGCCGTTCCACCGTTCAAAGAGCACGAAATCTGGTTGGGAACTGCCGACCCGTTCGCTGCGCCATCGCCCCGGTCGCGCCTCCTGAGATGGAGAATCTTGCCTGTGAAACGCAGGGAACCACGCTCCCTGAGATCGCCCATTACTCGATTGACGTGGACGGGTGTAAGGCCGACGATATCCGCAATGTCGTGTTGCGTCAGCGGTACGGTACAACTGCCGTTCGCCACCCTGCCTACTTGCGCCATGCGGTCGTAAATCTCCTCCATGAGCGCCTCGACCCGTTCGATCGCAGTCTTGCGCCCCAATCCGACGATCCAGTCGGTCTGACGGTTGAAGGTCCTCATGACTTCGCCCAATAGCTGCATCACACCCTGTCCAGGCTTTGCATGGACCGTCGCCAGCGGAATTTCCGAGACCCGCACCTCGGTCAGCGCCATGACCGGCAGGTCGGCGCGGCCGGCCAACATCCAATGCGCCTCGCAATAGTCGCCCGGCAAGAACAGCGCCGTGATCTGCCGCCGGCCCTCGGGAAGTACACGATACCGGCATGCCCAGCCTTCCTGGAGCTGGTAAATGGTGTCCTGAACGTCCCCACTGCGCGCCAGATGATCATGGCGGCGAAAGCTGCGAATATTCTCGGCAGGCTGAATAGACTTCATCGAGTCCCTCTAATCTCCCCCCAACGAGAAGAGATTACTTGATCCAGCCGCGGCAAAAATTAACATAGTTTGTCCCGGCACTACGTTAAAGACGAAATGCCCCCAGGCTGCGATAGACACTCGGCACCTCCAGCTTCGGGGGCCTTTCACTAACCAAGGTTAAACAACCGGAGCTCATCGCCGGGTTTGGAAT
>NZ_JABXWS010000072.1:0-48139 GCF_015594425.1 Novosphingobium sp. HR1a | reverse complement strand
AGAGTCTCTGAACGCAGCCAGCGAGGAGGACCCTTTCATGAGCGCCATCGACAAGGACGACCGGGGCCCCATCCCAAAGGAGCCGTTCGAGACCCCCCATGGTACTTTTGGTGACGCCCGCCCCGACGAATTCCACGATCCGCGCGCCACGCCGGGCCAGAAACCCGAAAAGGTCGAAAACAGACCATTCGTCGGCGAGGTAAGACCCGAGGATTATCCCGCCCAAGAACGCAAGGACGGTGACGTTACCCGCTGACGCGGTCCTGCCAACTTCATCGAGGAAACGCAATGGACGATATCCGTGGCGACGCGCCGCTGACTACATCGAAACACCGCCATCTCACGGGCGATGCCGCGCAATTGGGCATCGAGGCGAAAGGCGGCAGTCTGATCTCCCGCTCGGTCACGATCAACCGGCCGCGCGAGGAACTTTACGCCTTCTGGCGGGACTTTTCCAACCTGACCACCTTCATGGAAAATATCCAACGGGTCGACGAAATCGACGGACGGACAAGCCACTGGGTGGTCCTGGCACCGGGCGGGCGCACCGTCGAATGGGACGCAGCGATCACGCGGGACGTGCCCGGCGAATGCATCGCCTGGGCCTCCGCCGAGGGCGCCGACATCGCCAACAGCGGCAGCGTGGAATTTCGTGATGCCGGCCCGCGCGGCACTGTCATCACCGCCACCATCGACTACGCTCCGCCTGCGGGCCTGCTGGGCAGGGCGATAGCGAAGCTATTCCAGCGCGAACCGGCGATCCAGGCCCGACGGGATCTGCGGCGCTTCAAGCAACTTATGGAAACCGGCGAGGTCGCCACAGCCGCGCGCACCCGCACGCAATTGATCGAGGAGACCGCCTGATGCGCGCCCTGACCTGGCACGGAAAGCACGACGTGCGCGTCGACACCGTCGACGACCCCGAAATTCTCAACCCCCGCGATGCGATCATCAAGGTCACGTCCACCGCGATCTGCGGGTCGGATCTGCATCTTTACGATGGCTACATCCCAACGATGAAGGCCGGTGACATCCTTGGCCACGAATTCATGGGCGAAGTCGTCGAGACCGGCCCTGGCTCGTCGCTCAGGAAAGGCCAGCGCGTCGTCGTGCCGTTCACCATCGCCTGCGGCAGCTGCTATCACTGCGGCAAACAGCAATATTCTGCCTGCGACAACGGCAATCCCGCCGATAACCAGGACATTGCGCAGGAGCTTTACGGCCATCCCATGTCCGGCCTGTTCGGCTACAGCCACATGACCGGTGGCTATGCGGGTGGTCAGGCGGAATACGTGCGCGTGCCCTTCTCCGACACCGGCCCGATCGTTGTGCCCGACGAGATCGAGGACGACAAGGTTCTGTTCCTCTCCGACATACTGCCGACCGGCTGGCAGGCTGCGGAAAATGCCGAGATCGAGCCTGGCGACACGGTGGCTGTTTGGGGCTGTGGTCCGGTCGGCCTGTTCTCGGTGCAGTCCGCGTTCCTCATGGGTGCGGAGCGGGTGATCGCAATCGACCATTTCCCCCACCGCCTGGAGCTGGCTAAAAAGTTCGGGGCCGAAACCATCAATTTCGAAGAAACGAAAACGTACGAGGCGCTGCTGGAGATGACGGGCGGCATCGGCCCCGATGCCTGCATCGACGCGGTCGGCCTGGAAGCGCACGGCTTCTTCGTCGACAACGTGATCGACCAGATCAAAGCCTCGTTGTTCCTGGGCACCGATCGGCCTCACTCGATACGCCAGGCAATCATCGCCTGTCGCAAGGGCGGCCGCGTCTCTATGCCCGCAGTATACGGCGGTTTTGTCGACAAATTCCCGCTCGGCGCCTTCATGGAAAAGGGGCTGACGCTCAAGACCGGGCAGACCAACGTCCAGCGCTATCTGCCGGGGCTGCTCAACGCCATCCTCGAAGGCAAGATCGACACCACCTTCCTCATCAGCCACCGCCTCCCGCTCAGCCAGGCGCCCGAGGGCTACAAGATGTTCCATCACAAGCAGAACGAGGTCACCAAGGTCGTGCTCAAGCCCGGCCTCGACCGCGTCGCAGCCTGAGGAGAACCACCGTGAGCAAGCCATTCGCCATCGTTACCGGTGCCTCGACCGGCATCGGCTTTGAACTTGCGCGTCTGGCCGCGCAGGCAGGCCACGACCTGCTGATCGTGGCCGACGAGCCACTGATCGATGCGGACGCATGGCACCGACGTTAACGGCACCGAGGCAGACCTTGCCAGCACCGCGGGTGTCGACAGGCTGCTGGAAGCGGCGCAGGGGCGCACTATCGACGTGCTATGTGCCAACGCCGGGCGGGGCCTTGGTCGCGCCTTCCTCGATCAGAACGTCGCCGACTGGCGGCGCGTGGTGGACACCAACATCGTCGGCACCACGTATCTGCTCCAACGCGTACTGCGCCAGATGGTGGATCGCGGCGCCGGCAAGGTCCTCGTCACGGGCTCGATCGCCGGGTTGATGCCCGGAAGCTTCCAGGCCGTCTACAACGCGACCAAGGCCTATATCGACAATTTCACCGATGGGCTGCGCAACGAGATCAAGCACAGCAAGGGCGTGACCCTTACCACGCTGATGCCGGGCCCCACCGATACCGAGTTCTTCGAACGGGCGGACATGCTCGACACCAAAGTCGGCACGCAGAATAAGAATGATCCGGCGAAGGTCGCGAAGGACGGCTGGGAAGCGCTGCTCACGGGCAAGTCGCACATCGTCTCGGGCTGGAAGAACAAGGCGCAGGCAGCGGTCTCGCACCTGACGCCCACCGCCACGCTGGCGGAAATGCACCGGAACATGGCAGAGCCGGCGACGGCGAAACCTGACGGATGAGGGGTAGGCGATGGCTTGCCTGTCTCGCCTCGCTCAATCGTTCCGGTCCAACCGGGCCAGCAGCCTGCCCATCGGGCCTCGCAAGTACGTTACGACCTCGTAGCCGCGCAGCGACGCTTTTGCCCAGCGCAGGTACAAGCCGTGCCAGCAGAGCGTGCGTGCCGCCGCCAGCATGCGATGACTTCCGGCGCTGATCCAGCGGCGAGCGCGATAGATCAGCTTGCGCCGCCACGGCAGGTCGCGCTCACCCGGCGTCACGCGTTTGTGCAAGGGCAGCGCGGGCGGTGCGATGCGTAGGCGATAGGCAAGCCCTTCGCGGCGCTGGCGCAAGCCTGCGGCCTGCGTGCCGGCGATGAACTCGGCATCCACCTGCTGCATCGAAAGCCGCCCATCGGCCATGGCGGCGGCGATCATGTCGTGAAGCTGGCGGCTGCGCGCGATCACCACGTTGCTGCCTTTACCATCGGACGAATAAGGCTCCACCCAGGCGTCTCCAAAGGCAATGTCGGCGGTTTCGGAGACCACGTCGTCGCAATAGTCGCACGCCGCGTTCTGGAAGAAGCCCGCGCCCCAATCGCCATCGACCAGATGCCACCAATCGCGCCAGCGGGCACTGCCGTCCGCCAGCGTCAGA
Source organism: Novosphingobium sp. HR1a (assembly GCF_015594425.1). Lineage (NCBI taxonomy): Bacteria > Pseudomonadati > Pseudomonadota > Alphaproteobacteria > Sphingomonadales > Sphingomonadaceae > Novosphingobium > Novosphingobium sp. HR1a. The sequence goes on along the minus strand of NZ_JABXWS010000072.1, from coordinate 44,668 downwards.
TGCGCGGTGTACCAGTTGGCGGGTCGGTCCGGGTTCTTGCGGCGATACTCCACGGCGCGCACCTCCGCGATGGGAGCGCCCAACTGCCAGGCCATACTTTCCACGAAGGCCGCGCTTTTCATGTGACCGCAGAACAGGCCCAGGGTGTAGGCCACACGCTCGGCGATCACCGGGTCGTGGGCGCGCAGCAGCTGAACGGCTTTCATGAAGCACGGCACCCCTACCACGGCGTACCGACCTGGCACGGCGCGGATTTCCTCCAGTACCGCGGACAGATCCACCGGGTAATAGCGCGACTTTGCCCCTTCGCGGATCTGGGCGGCGTCGCGCGAGATGCGATAGCGAAAGAAGCGCCCGTCGATCAAGGGATCGGCGGGTACGACATGCGCGACGCCGTCGATCAACCCGCACCGCAGCAGTTCGGCGGCAACCCAGCTGACCATGCCGCCCGAACTACCTTCGGCGCGAAACCCGCCTTGCGCGACGTGGCCGACACAGGCGCTCTCGAACCGGCCGATCCGCGCATCGCGGAACCGCGCTTGAGGAAAGCGGTCGGCCGCGATGGCGTCTTCGTCGGCGGCCGAGGGGGAGAACGGACAGGTCCGCGCGAACGTGGCGGACGGTTCGCCCGTCCACCTGCCGACCGGCCCCAGCTGGCCATAGTGGTCCCACTCCATGCCGCCCCTGCCCGCCGCGCAGGCACCGCAGCCGATGCACAGGCCCGCCTCGCTGACGTCGCGCGGCGCCAAGGTGGGTTCAGGCAAGCGCCGCGCCAAGGTATGCGCCGGAGATGATGCGCATGGCGGCGATCCGATCGCCGATCGCCGGATCGAGCGGATCGCCTAGCAATGCGTCGTACGTGGGCGGTGGCACCTCCGACCCGACCAGGTGCCGTTCGGCCGAAAGCGATCGCAGCAGGTCGCGCACTTTATTGAAACGATAAGGCGACGGCGCACAGACGAAGGGCCGCTGGTGGTGCAGCGCGAAGACGCAGCCGTGGAAGAAATTGGTCGCCACCGCATCGGCGCCGGCGATCAGGGCGGAAAAGGCTTCGGGGCCCGACTCGATCCGCTGCTCGTCGGCCCAGTCGTTGCGGTAGCCGATGCTCACCACGCGCCGGCCGGTGGCCTGCGCCCAAGCGCGCACACGATAGGCCAACCAGGCCGGAAAGCTGTGCCCGTAGACCGCGACGTAAGGCCTCTCCTCGCCCAGGGACATAATCCGGGGCGGCGGAAACTGGAGACACGGATCGAGCACCAGTTCCGGCTTCACGCCGACGCTGTGCCGCACGATTTCGCGGCTGTTCTCATCGCGCACGGACAGCCAATCGAAACGGTCCAGCCTGGCTGCCCAGACCGGGTCTATGCCCTGCGCCGCGTCGTGGTTCCCGAAGCTCGCGGCATAGGAAATCAGACGCCGCGCACGCAGACGATCGCCGAAAAAAATGGGCTTGTGGCCGTACCAGGGGTGGCGAAAGTTCCACACCTCGTCACTTCCCACCACAACGGCGTCGTATTCACCGGCCTCTTCGGGATGATCGAGCGAGAATCGGCGCGATTGCGGCAGGCGGTCGAAGGCGGTGAGGAACCTGCGTGCCTTGGCACCGTAACGCGCAAGGTCGTCGCGGCGGGTGCGCACCGGAAGCTGCGGGTTGAAGGCGCAGCGCCACTCCGCGCTGCGCACCTGCACGCTGTCGTGATCGAGCAGTTCGGCATCGTGCCCCATCGCCTTCAGCCCCTCCACCAGGCAGCGGGCCTGCCAGTACGAGCCGTAATTGATGCAACGATGGAAGGTGAGGACGCCGACGTTCATGGCTAGCGCCCGTAGATCCGGTCGAGCACTTGCGCGCTGCGGACGAACTGCTCCGCCTCGGGATCGAACGCGGCGGAACGCGCGAGCTGGCGCGCCCAGACGGCGGCGGAGCGCGCGCCCCATTCGTCGGGCGGATCGACGAGGCGGGTGACGGCAGTGCCCTCAAAGCGGTCGGCGGTGAAATCGTAAAACGATCCGCCGACGTTACGCAGCGCCGTGCCGCCCTTGGTGCCGTAGAACGCCGCCTCGATGACCGCATCGCGCCCGGCATTGAGCCGCCACGAACAGGCAAGCCGCACTTGCGCGTCCCCGGCAGCGAATTGCGCCGTGGCGTAGTCCTCCACCTGCCCCGCCCCCAGCGGGCGGCCCCCGTTGGTCAGCCGTGCATCGACGTTCGAGACGGGTGGGAAACCCAACGTCCACAACGCGAGATCCACGAGATGCACGCCAAGGTCCACCACGCAGCCCCCGCCGGATTCAGCCGGATCGTAGAACCACGGCTTGTCCGGCCCATAGGCGTTGTGAAAGGTGAGATCGACGGCGAAGACATCGCCCAATGCGCCCGAACGGACCAGTTCGGCGACATGACGCATGCCCTCGGTGTGCCGATACGAAAGATCGACGCCGAGCAGGCGGTCTGCTGCCCTTGCCGCATCGACGACCGCCTGCGCCTCGGTGGCTGTGCGGCCCAGCGGCTTCTGACAGAACACCGCCTTGCCCGCTTCGAGGGCGCGGATCGCCTGCTGCGCGTGCAGCGCGCTCGGGGTGGCGATCACCACCGCGTCGATGTCGTGCTGCAGCATCGCTTCCAAAGTGCCGACCCGCCAGGCGTCGGGCGCGAGCTTCTCCGCCTCGGCCGCGCATGCGAAATCGGGATCGCAGAAGACGCCGGCGTCGATCGCGCCGATCGCCAGCATGGCTTCCATCCGATGGCGGCCGATCCAGCCGGTGCCAAGGAAACCGACGCATGGTCGCCGCGTCTCGACGGCCGCCTGGGCGTGATCGCCGGTCATGGTGATTGCCTCGCTCATGCGAATGTCACCAGCGCCTTGACGAAGTTGCCCGGCTTGTCGCGCGTAGCATCCAGCGCCTCGCCCAGTTTCTCCAGCGGATAGCGGTGCGTATAGAGCGGTGTGGGGTCCAGCCGCCCGTTGGCCACCGCCTCTACCGCTTCGCGCAGGCCCCGCATCTGCACGCGCGGGTCGCGTTCGTGCGCGTTAACGACGTCGATGCCCTTCCAGTTCCACATCTGCATGCTCACCTGCCGGGGGCCGTCCTGATGGTAGCCGGCAACGACAAGCCGGCCGCCGAAGCCCACCAGTTCCCCCGACAGGTCGAGCGGCCACTGCTTGCCAACGCATTCGATCACGCGTTCGCACATCGCCTCTCCGGTGAGCGCTTTAACCTGCTCGATGATGGCCCAGTGATCGTGCATCATGATCGTCTCGGCCGCGCCGTAACGCGTCGCCAGATCGAGTGATTCCTGCCGCCGAGAAATGGCGATCACCCGCGCGCCAGCATCGCTCGCCAGCTTGGTGAGGACGGCGCCGAGAAATCCGATACCGACGATCGCCACTGTCTGGCCGGCGCGGATGTCGCTGCGACGCAAGATGTTGAAGGCGCAGCCCAGCGGCTCTCCGGGAAACGGCTGGCCCTCGAGCTGCGGGGGCAATTTGATCGCCATGTCGGCCGCCGCGATGTCGTATTCCGCGAACGCGCGGTAGGAGAACGCGGCGACCCGGTCCCCTGGCGCAAGGCCGCAGACACCCTCGCCCACGGCGTCGACCACGCCCCAGGCTTCGTGGCCCAGGCCACCCGCTTCCCCCGGGTAGTTCATCCATCCCTGCCCGGCCCACGGCTCCAGATTGGAAGCGCAGACGCCGCAGCCTTCGAGGCGGATGCGGATTTCTCCGCGGCCGGTATCGGGCCGTTCCACCCGGTCGATCCGGATCGCTCCGGGCGCTTCGAGAACCGCAGCAAACATCATGCATTCATCTCCTGAAACCGATCAGACATCGCGCGAATTGTCGTGGTCATGACCGCATCGAACCAAGAAATGGCCGCGACCCTGCGCGAAAACATCGCCCGGCTCACCGCCCGGCAGCGTGACGAGGCGCGGCAGGGCCCGCGCAGCGAGCGGGTCGCCGGGCGCATCACCGCGTTCACCGGCTCGATGGCCTTCGTCGCGCTGCACGTTGTGGTGTTCGGGCTGTGGATCGCGATCAATCTGGGCGCGGTGCCGGTCATTGCACGTTTCGATCCCAGTTTCGTGATGCTGGCCATGGTCGCCTCCGTGGAGGCGATCTTCCTGTCCACGTTCGTGCTCATCAGCCAGAACCGCATGGCCGCTGCCGCCGACCGCCGTGCCGACCTGGACCTGCACGTCAATCTGCTGGCCGAGCACGAACTCACCCGGCTGGCGGGCCTCGTCCAGCGTATCGCCGAGAAACTGGACATCACCGTGGACGACTCGCAGTTCGAGGAGATCCGCAAGGACATCCAGCCCACGCAAGTGCTCGACGCGCTCGACGAGCGCAGGCGCGAGGAGGGTTTGGAGCACTGATATCTCCTGGGGTCCGGCGCTCATTTGGCTTCGGCTTCGATGAAGGCGATGAACGCGGCATGGGCCTCGTCATCGGGCATCTGCACGGGGGGATGCTTGCAGAACCAGGCGGCGGCGGGGTGGATCGGCCCCGCCAGCCCGCGTGTCTGCGCCAGCTTGGCACAGCGGATCATGTCGATGGCGACGCCTGCGCTGTTGGGGCTGTCCTCCACCGAAAGGCGCAGTTCCAGGTTCATCGGCACACCGCCGAAAAGCTGGCCTTCCATGCGAAGGAAACACACCTTGTTGTCGTTCTGCCAGGCGACGTAGTCGCTGGGGCCGACGTGGATGTTCTCGTCCTCGATCCGTACTTGCGCGACGGACTGCACCGCCTCGGTCTTCGACTCCTTCTTCGAAGCCAACCGCGTGCGGTTGAGCATGTTGAGGAAGTCGGTGTTGCCGCCGGTATTGAGCTGGTACGTGCGATCCAGCTTGACGCCGCGCTTCTTGAACAGGTCCGTCAGCACCCGGTGGACGATCGTGGCACCCAGCTGCGCCTTGATGTCGTCACCGATGATCGGCACTCCGGCGCGGGTAAAACGCTCGGCCCATTCGGGATTGCTGGCGATGAAGACTGGTATGTTGTTGACGAAGGCAACGCCCGCCTTCAGCGCGCATTCGGCATAGAATTCGCTTGCCGCCTGCGAGCCCACAGGCAGATAGTTCATCAGCACGTCGGCCTGGCTTGCGCGAAGGGCGGCGACGACTTCGTCCTTGGTCGCTTCGGGCGCATCGGCCACCCGGAAGGTGCGTTCGTCGGGGTAGTCGGCCATGTGATCGGCCACGCCATCGAGTATGCGGCCCATGCGGACCACGGCGCCGGTATCGTCTACTTTTTCGCAGAATACCGTCGTGCAGTTGGGCTTGGCGTAGATCGCATCGGCGACGTCGCGGCCCACCTTGCGCTCGTCGACATCCCAAGCCGCCACGATGTGAATGTCGCTGGGGCTGTAGCCGCCCAGATCGTAATGGGTCAGCCCGACCATGTCGTTGGCGCCCGAACGGTAATGCTCGATCCCTTGCACGAGCGAACTGGCGCAGTTGCCGATCCCGGCGATTGCGACGTTGATGCCATGGCGGTCGGGTGAAAGCATCAGACCATGCTCCGTTCGGCACTGAGACGTTCGTCCCGGTCGAAATTGAGGGGGGACAACTCGGGCGTGCGCAGCATGGCGCCGACCGGCACGGCAGGCGCCTCAATCCTCATTCCGCCATCACCCGCCGGGGCGTAACGGTCGATCATCCAGGCGCAGAAATCGGCAAACGCCTGAGGATCGCGGGCCGGGCTGGTGTGGTGCGGGGCGAGGCCCAGGTGCTCGGGCGTAAAGCAAAAGGTGACGGTGACGTCGAAGTCGGCCAGCGCCTCCATCTGCCGATCGAACCAATCGACGGCATTGGGCCGGAAGCTGTCTGCCCACGAGAGGCCCGTGCGAATGCGCCGGGTGCCCAGCTGCTTCATCCATGCGACCGCTTCGTCCAGGCGCGGATCCTCGAAGTGGAACCACTGCATCAGGCCGATCTCTGCCGCGTGCCGCGCATAAGCATCCAGCGCGGGTTTGGGCGTGCCATCCTCGCGGATCAGGCCGAGGTGGAAGTGGCGGTAGTACGAAGAGCCTTCCGCCTCGCGGTGGCGGGTTTCCGCGCCCCAGCTCATCGGCAGGTCGAATAACGAGTACCAGAAAACGCGGAGCGACACGTCCTTGAGCAGCGCAACGGTGCGCTCTAGCCCGAATACCTGCACTTCATCCGCGCCGAACGAGCTGACCCCGACTTCGGTAACCCAGACCGGCTTGTCGGTGACGGCCTTGATCTCGGCGATCTTGTCAGGCCAGGCGGAAAGCCGCCAAAGGTTCCAGTCGAGCGGGAATCCGTGCACCGCCACCACGTCGACCACGTCTAGCGCGCCGTGGCCCTCCATGCGCCGCAGCCAGTGAGGGTCGATCGGCGACATGCCGCCCAGCACGCGGGTCATCTGCGGGTTGACCGCGCGAATGGCATCGCCGGCGCGGATCACGTGCTTGGCGAACAGCGCCCATTCGGGATCGAGCGCCGGGTCCCAGTGTGACTTGTTGTTTGGCTCGTTCCAGAGCATCGCCGCTTCGATCACCGCGGTTCCCCTTTCGCTGGCTGGGTTGGATAGACTGCCGCGGGGCCGTACTTACCGTAAGGTACCGGCGCGGTGCGGCACAAGTAAACGTCCGCTTCGGGGTGCGCCTCGATCGTAAAGCCGGCAGCGCGCAACATCGCCTGGCTGCACGCGGGGTTGGGCGCCCACCAGTTGGTCCAGTCGTGCGCGAATTCGCGCTCGATGAAGTGCATCTTGGGATAGCCTGCGTCGCTGAAATAAGCGGGCGGCTCGCAGGTGCCGGGCATGAAGAACGGGTGGTCCGTCGGCACCTCGATCACGGCGTCGCCGCCCTGCTGCATCGTCTGGAACAACATCATGTCGCCCGCCACGTTCTCGCGGATCAGGTCGAGTGCCAGCAGCGGATGGCGCAGATGGTAGAGCACGCCCATGAAGATCACGAGGTCGAACGTCTCGCCCAGCGCCGCCACGTCGTAGACGGACAGGTTGCGAAACTCGATGCCGTCGAAACCCAGTTGCTCGCAGGCGAAGCGGGCTTGGGCGAGGTAGCGTTCGTCGCTGTCGATGCCGACGACGCGCAGAGCCCCGCGCCGCTTCATCTCGACCGAATAGAAGCCCGCGTTGCAGCCGATGTCGAGCACCGACTTCCCCGCCATTTCCTTGGGCAGCACGTGCGCGAAGGATTTGAACTTGAAGCTGGGATAGTCGCCCAGGAAATGTTCGGGCGCTGTGCTTACGCCCCCGAGGTCTATGTTGTGGAACCAGGGACCCAGCGCTTCGATGCTGTCGCGCAGCCGCGCCGTGTCGTCGTGATGAGAAGCCGCAGCCTGGCGCAATCGTTCCTCCACTACCTGAAATGCCGAAAAGCGCGCCACAGGCGAGCCGCCTGTGCCATGGCACTGTGTTACAGAGCGGCAACGATCCCTCTTCTGCGATGTTCCGAGCATCTACAAAGACTGGGCTTTTTCAATTAAAGTTATAAACAAATATTATAATTAGCCTCAGTTCTTCTTAGTTGATAGCCTTCGGGATACCGCAGCGCCGTCCGGCATTCATCGCTGCATGAGCGACATGCGGCAGTGGATCGAGGCGATGCGGGCTGAACGCTACGATGTCGCGTGGTCGCTCGCCGCGAAGATTCTTGGCGAGCGCGACCCCGCGACGCGGGATCAACCGGGTGCGCCGTATCACCAGCGATGGGTCTGGGACGGGCGTGACTTCGAAGGCCGGCATGTTCTGGTCCGATGCTATCACGGCCTTGGTGACACCATACAATTCGCCCGTTACCTGCCGCTGCTGGCTGACTGCACGGCTTCGGTAACACTCGAAGCGCAACCCGGACTGGTCCCGCTGTTGCGTGATGTTCCAGGCATTGCGGTGGTCCCATTCGATCCGACAGCCCCCCTGCCCGCCTTTGAATGTGACATCGAGATCACCGAACTCGATTTCGCGCTGCGGATCGCGCCTGACGCGACGCAGCCCGCCTATATAAAGGCGACCCGCGCCGTCCTGCCGCGCGGCACGATCGCCCTGTGCAACGGCGCGGGCGGCTGGGATGCCGGGCGCGGCATACCCGAAGCGCTTTTCAAATCGTTATGCGCCGCCACACCGTGCATTACCATGATGCCGGGTCCCAGTGCCCTTCCCGTGCTCAATCCGACCGGCTGCCCATTGGACATGGAGGTCACCGCCTCCCTGCTAGCAGGCGCGGAACTGGTCATCACGGTCGATACGATGATTGCGCACCTGGCCGGCGCCTTGTGCAGGCCGACTTGGCTGCTGCTCCAGGCCGAGCCCGACTGGCGCTGGAATCCGGGCCGGCCCGACACCCCGTGGTATCCGACGATGCGCCTCTACGCCCAGCCCGAACCCGGCGACTGGGCCACGGTGATCGCCGCGGTCGCGCGCGATCTTACATCTCATCTGGCTAAGACAACCGAGAGGTAGCGCGATGACGACAGTGCCCTGCGTCCCCGTTTCCTGGGGCGAATTGCTCGACAAGATCACCATTCTCGACATCAAGCGTGCCCGGCTACCACCCGGCCCTGCGCTCGCCAACGTGGAAAAGGAGCACGCGGCGTTGACCCGGGCTGCAGCCGAAATCGTCCGCACCCCGGGGCTGGGCGCCTTGATGGAGCGCCTACAGCGGATTAACGAAACGCTGTGGAATATCGAGGGTGCCATCCGCGAACAGGAGGCGCAGGCCCGCTTCGGCCCCCGCTTCGTGGCGCTGGCACGCTCGATCTACCAGACGAACGATACCCGCGCGGCGATCAAGCGCGAGATCAACCTCCTGCTCGATTGCGAACTGGTCGAGGAGAAGAGCTACGCGGCCGCCATCGCTCCACCGGTCATGCCCTCGCTCGTCGCCGGACACACGAATTGAGAGTGACCACCCGCATCGCACCACCGTCGATCGACAGAGTGGTCACCGATGCGGGTTCGCAATCGAGCATAAAGATGCGCTCCATCGGCAACCCCAGCAGGTGCGCCACGATACCCCGAATAATGTCGCAATGGCTGAAGCACACTGCCGGCGCCTCCCTTTGCGCAACCGCGCAAACGAAATCGGCCGCACGCGACACCGCCTGCGCCATTGTCTCTCCGTTCGGACAACTTGCAATACTTCGACGCGCGTTCCAAGCATGCCAGTCGGCCCGCCGGTCGAGCGCCTCGAAGCCCAAACCTGTGAACGCGCCGAAATCGATTTCGTCGAGCGCGGGCACGGCTCCCACCTCCATGCCCCGGGCATGTGCGATCGGGGCTGCCGTCTGCAGCGCACGTCGCCGCGGACTGCTGTGAATGGATGCGATCGGCATTCCTTCCAATGCCGAGACGAGTGCTTCCGCCTGGACCATGCCAGATGCATCGAGCGCGATATCGGATCGGCCGCTCAGCATTCGGCCGACTTCGGCATGGTTCGCGTGACGGACGAGGTGGACCAATCCCATTCATATCCCTCCAAGGCTACATCGGATAACAGCGGCTATAATATTAATTGCTGCCGGTCTTCCTATATATGTGAACCGATGTAATACACATTTGTTAGTATTTCTAAATTCAGGAACTAGAAGAAGAAGAAGCTGTTGCCCCTGACGTACGGCGAGCAAAATCGGCATGGCCCGAAAATCCTTTGCCGCCGTCCATCAAACACTCGTGAAGCGTGGGGTCCGCTATGAAAGAAAACATCCTCTTGACCGGCGGCGCCGGCTTCATCGGACGTCAGGTTGCAGCGGAGCTGCTGCGCCGGGGCAACAAGGTCCGGGTGCTCGACTGCCTGCTGGAACAGGTCCACGGAACCGCCGGCCGACCTGCCGATCTCGAACCGGAAGCCGAACTGATCATCGCCGACATCCGCGATGGCGATGCCGTTTCGCGCGCACTCAAAGGAATCGATAGCGTCGTGCACCTGGCCGCCGAAGTGGGCGTAGGCCAGTCGATGTACGAGGTGGAACGCTATACATCCGCCAACGACGTCGGCACCGCCGTCCTCTTCGAACGGCTGATCGACAAGCCGGTGCGCCGCGTCGTCACCGCCTCATCCATGAGCATCTACGGCGAAGGCCTCTACCACGATGTCGACGGCGCCTTCGTCGAAAACGCCAAGCGCGGCACCATGCGAGACGGGCAGAAGGTGTGGGACCCGCTCGACGCGCACGGCCGCGCCTTGTCCCCGGTCGCGACGCCGGAGTGGAAACGCCCCAGCCTGGCCTCGATCTACGCGCTCAACAAGTACGTGCAGGAGCGCACCACGCACATCATGGGCGCCCCATACGGCATCGAAAGCGTGTGCCTGCGCCTATTCAACGTCTACGGCCCGGGCCAGGCGCTCTCCAACCCTTATACGGGCGTGCTCGCAATCTTTGCCTCGCGGCTGCTCAACGGACAACGGCCGATGATATTCGAGGACGGCGAGCAGCGGCGCGATTTCGTCCACGTCAGTGACGCGGCGCGTGCGTTCGCCGATGCTCTGGTCCTGCCGCAGGCGACGGGCCAGACATTCAACATCGGCTCGGGCGAAGACCGATCGGTCACGCAAGTGGCGCAGGCGCTGGCGCGGGCGATGGGCAAGAACGACGTCGAGCCCGAAATCGTGGGCAAAGCGCGCATCGGCGATATCCGCCACTGTTTCTGCGACAAGTCGCTCGCCGCTGAAAAACTTGGCTTCGAAGCGCGACAGGATTTCGTCGAAGGCCTCGCCGAACTGGCCGAATGGGTCCAGCAGCAGACCGCAGAGGACCGCGTCCATCAGGCCCGTGCCGAGTTGGAAGCTCGGGGGCTGGTGGCATGAGCGCCCATCGCGAAGACAACCGCCCGATCCTCGTCACTGGAGGCGCCGGTTTCATCGGCTCCAACCTGGCGGATCGGCTTGCCGAAGAAGGCCACGTCGTCATCGTGTACGACGCGCTTTTGCGCACTGGCGTGGAGCGCAACTTGGCTTGGCTGCAGAGCCGTCATGGCGAGCGCATCCGGCCCCTGATCGGCGATGTCCAGGACGCCGGGCTGCTGGCCGAAGCGGTGGGGCGTTCGCGCGCCGTGTTCCATCTGGCCGCCCAGGTGGCGGTGACGACCAGCCTGGCCGACCCGCGCCAGGATTTCGAGGTGAACCTTGGGGGCACCTTCAACCTGCTGGAAGCGGTGCGCCGTAATCCGGTGCCGGTCGTTTTCGCCTCGACCAACAAGGTCTACGGCGACCTTGCCGATCTCGAATTCACTGCCTCCCGCGATGGCTACCTCCCCACCGACGAGGCGTTCCGTACCCATGGCATCGGCGAAGCGCGACCGCTTGACTTCCACACCCCCTACGGCTGCTCCAAGGGCGCGGCCGACCAGTACGTGCTCGATTATGCGCGCAGTTACGGCGTGCCGGCGGCAGTCTTGCGCATGAGCTGCATCTACGGGCAGCGCCAGATGGGCACGGAGGATCAGGGCTGGGTCGCACACTTCCTCATCCGCGCGCTGGAGGGCGAAGCAATCACCCTTTACGGCGACGGCCAGCAGGTCCGCGACATCCTCGAGGTCGGCGATGCGGTGGCTGCCTATATCGCCGCATGGGACCGCATCGACCGGGTCGCCGGCCGAGCTTTCAACCTGGGCGGCGGCACGGACAACGCGGTCAGCCTGCGCACACTTCTCGACTACATCGGCCACCTTGTCGGCACTCCGCCGCAGGTGCGCTGCGACGAATGGCGCGCGGGCGACCAGCGTTATTTCGTGGCCGACACCCGCGCCGCCGCGAAGGCGCTCGGCCTAGCGCGCCCCTTGCCCTGGCGTGAGGGCGTGGAGCGTCTGACGCGTTGGCTGGCAACGGAACGCGGGCTGGATACCACCCTGGATGAGACACCGCAGCCTGTTCCCGCACGGACCGCAGCATTGTGAGAATACTCATCACGATCGATGCAGTGGGCGGGGTGTGGCAATATGGCCTTGACCTTGCGCGCGAGCTGGCGGGAGCGGGCGCGCAGCCGGTGCTGGTAGTACTGGGCCCTGCCCCCGATGCGGCGCAGCGCGCAGAGGCCTGCTGCATTCCCGGCATCGCCTTGATCGAAACGCAATTGCCGCTCGACTGGCTCTGCGATGGCCCCGCGCCTATCCTCGCGGCCGGTGCCGCGATCGCCGACATTGCTCGCGAAATGGGTACCGACCTTATCCAACTCAACATGCCCACCCTCGCCGCTGCCGGGCCGTTCCCCGTGCCGACCATCGCCGTCACCCATGGCTGCGTCACGACCTGGTGGGAGGCGGCCAAGCGGGGCGAGGATCTCGCGTCCGAGTATGCCTGGCATCGCGCGATGACGGGCGCAGGCTTGCGCGCAGCCGACCGCGTGATCGCGCCGACTGCCAGCCACGCCCATACAGTGGCGCGGCACTATGCACTCGATCGGAGTCCGACCGTGGTTCACAACGGCCGCAGCGCGCTGTCGCAGCAGGCCGAGGTCCCCCTGCCCCACGATGTGCTGACCGTCGGACGCCTGTGGGACCGCGTGAAGCGCGCGGACCTGCTGGACCGGGTGGCAGCGCGGATCGAAGCGCCGTTCCGCGCCGCCGGCGCGACCACCGGACCGCATGGCGAGCGTGCCGACTTGCGCAATCTGGTACTGCTGGGCCAACTCGACCGCGAGGGTCTTGGTAGTCGGCTGGCAACGCGGCCCATATTCGTCTCCGCCGCTTCGTTCGAACCGTTCGGGCTGGCCGTGCTCGAAGCGGCGCAGGCAGGTTGTGCGCTCGTCCTCTCGAACATCGATACGTTTCGCGAACTGTGGGACGGCGTGGCCCTGTTCGCCGCGCGCGACGACGAGGCGGCTTACGCGCACGCCATCGAAATTCTGCTGGGCGATCCCGACCATCGCTTGCGCCTGGGAGAGACGGCACGCCGACGCGCAGGGCGCTATAGTCCGGGCGCCATGGCGAATGGTATGCTCGATATCTACAGGCAAGTACTGGGCGAAAGGGCGCAATCCGGGAGGGTCGCTGCATGAGGATCGTCTATTTCACCCATTCGCTCACTTCGTGCTGGAACCATGGCAATGCCCATTTCCTGCGCGGCGTGCTGAGCGAACTGGTCGCGCGCGGCCATGAGGTAAAGGTGTGGGAGCCGGCGGGCGCGTGGAGCCTGTTCAACCTGCTGGCCGATCATGGCGATGCGGGACTGGCCGCATACCGCACAGCCTACCCGGAACTGTCCTCCGCAACGTACGCGCTGGCCTGCCCGCTCGAGCCTCTGGTGGCGGATGCCGACCTCGTCATCGTGCATGAATGGAACGACCCGAAACTGCTCGCCGGGATCGGTCGCCTTCGGGCGGGTGGCGCGGCTTTCACCCTGCTGTTCCACGATACCCATCACCGCGCCGTCAGCGAACCCGACGCAATGCGCGCCTTCGATCTTTCCGCCTATGATGGGGTGCTCGCTTTCGGCGAGGCGCTGAGCGAGGTCTATCGCGACTGGGGCTGGTCCGACCGCGTGTGGACCTGGCACGAGGCCGCCGACGTACGTCGCTTCCATCCCCCGGCAGAGGAGACCCAGCGCAAGGGCTTGGTCTGGATCGGCAACTGGGGCGACGGCGAGCGGACCGAGGAGTTGGAGCAATTCCTGTTTCGCCCCGCGCGCGAGGCCGCGCTGCCGCTGGACATCTACGGCGTGCGCTACCCGAATGAGGCGCGGGCGACACTGGTCCGTAATGGCATGAAGTACCACGGCTGGGCGCCCAATGCGCGGGCGCCGGAGATCTTCGCCGGCCACATGGCCACCGTGCATGTGCCCCGGCGCTATTACTCCACGATCCTGCCCGGCATCCCGACCATTCGCGTGTTCGAGGCGCTGGCCTGCGGGATTCCGCTGGTTTCCGCGCCTTGGGTTGATGCCGAGAATTTGTTCCGGCCCGGCGAGGACTACCTCGTCGCCCGCGATGGCGAGCAGATGACACGCCACTTGTGCGCCTTGCGCGACGATCCCGACCTGAGGGCGGAAATCGCCGCGAATGGGCTTGAGACCGTGCTTGCCCGCCACACCTGTGCGCACCGCGTGGACGAACTGCTCGCCATCGCCGCCAGTCTGGCGCCCCCCCGAGCCAATGAGCCCCAGGCCATCGAGGACACCCCATGAAGATAGCTTTCTACGGATCGAGCCTGCTTTCATCCTATTGGAACGGCGCGGCGACATATTATCGCGGCATTCTCAAGGCTTTGGCCGGTCACGGCTATGACATCACGTTCTACGAACCCGACGCTTTCGACCGCCAGCAGCACCGCGACATCGCCCCCCCAACTTGGGCCCGCTCGGTCGTCTATTCCGCCACGCAGGAGGGCCTGCGCTCAGTGCTGGCGGAGGCCGGTGCGGCGGATATAGTGGTAAAGGCCAACGGCGTAGGCGTGTTCGACCGGGAACTTCTGGAGGGCGTGCTCGCGCAAAGCTCGCCCGGCGCGCTGCGCATTTTCTGGGACGTGGACGCCGCCGCGACGCTGGACGAGATGCGTACCGACACCGCCCATCCCGTGCACCTGGCGTTACCTGAACTGGACATGGTCCTCACTTACGGCGGCGGTCCGCCGGTCGTGGACGCTTATACCGCATTCGGCGCGCGCCGCTGCATTCCAATCTACAACGCGCTCGATCCCGACACCCACCACCCCGCCCCGCGCAACCTGCGCTTCGAAGCCGACCTCGGCCTCCTCGCCAACCGCCTGCCCGACCGCGAGGCGCGCATCGAGGAGTTCTTCCTGCGCGCCGCTGCGCTATTGCCGCAGCGCACTTTCCTGCTGGGCGGAAGCGGCTGGCACGACAAGAAGATGAGCCCCAACGTGCGCGCCATCGGTCATGTCGGCACCGGCGATCACAACGCCCTCAACTGCACCCCCCGCGCCGTGCTCAACGTCGCACGCGATTCGATGGCCACCACCGGCTTCTCGCCCGCCACCCGCGTGTTCGAGGCTGCCGGAGCCGGTGCCTGCCTCATCACCGACGCATGGGAGGGGATCGAGCAGTTCCTCCAGCCCGACACCGAAGTTCTCGTCGCCCGCGATGGGCAGGACGTGGCCGCCATCCTCGACAGCCTCACCGCGGAACGCGCCCGAGCGATCGGCGAGGCGGCGCTGCGGCGCGTTCGGGCTGAACATACCTACGCCCTGCGCGCAGAGCAGGTCCATGCGATCTTCCAGGAACACCAGCAGCGCGCGGCGGAGGCAGCATGAAACTCGTCGCCCTCGGCCTCAGCCTCGGTTCGTCCTGGGGCAACGGCCATGCCACCACCTATCGCGCCCTCCTCGCCGCCTTTGCCGCGCGGGGGCACGAAGTCCTGTTCCTCGAACGCGAGGTACCTTGGTACGCCGGTGCCTATCGCGACCTTGCCGATCCCGATTTCTGCCGGCTGGAATACTACCGCGACCTCGATGGCCTGGAGGCGTGGCGGGTCGCTATTGCCGCTGCCGACGCCGTCATCGTGGGATCCTATGTGCCCGATGGGGTTGAAGTCTCGCGCCGGGTCCAGGCGCTGGCGCGCGGCGTCACCGCATTCTACGATATCGACACGCCGGTCACACTGGCCCGCCTGGAACGCGGCGACCACGAATACCTTGCGCCCGCGATGATCCCCGGCTTCGACGTCTACATGTCGTTCACCGGCGGGCCGACCCTGCGGCGCATCGAAAGCGAGTACGGCTCCCCCGCCGCGCGCGCGCTATACTGTTCGGTGGACCCGACGCTCTACCGCCCGCTCGACGTGGCCAAGCGCTGGGACCTGACGTATCTTGGCACTTACAGCCCCGACCGCCAGCCGACCCTGGACCGGCTGCTGATCGAGCCGGCGCGCCGCCGACCGGACTTGCGCTTCGCGGTGGCCGGCCCGCAGTATCCGCAGGACATCGAATGGCCCGCCAACGTCGAGCGGATCGAACACCTACCGCCGGCCGAACACCCCTTTTTCTACAACGCGTCGCGCTTGACGCTCAACGTCACCCGCGCCGACATGATCGCGGCCGGGTGGTCGCCTTCCGTCCGCCTGTTCGAGGCGGCGGCCTGCGGCACCCCGATCCTGTCCGACCGCTGGGAGGGCATCGACACCCTGTTCGTACCCAATCGCGAGATCACCCTGGCTGAAACGAGCGAGGACGCGCTCGCAGCGATCGCACGGCCCTCGCCCGAGATCGGCACGGCTGCACGCCAACGCGTACTCGATGCCCATACGGCGGACCACCGCGCCGCCGAAATGGAAGCCCATCTGGGCGAAGCAGCACGACACCGCATATTGCAACCCAAGGAGAGGAACGGCACCATGACCGGCGATAGACCACCCCTTACTTTGGTCGCGGGCGGTGCCGGCTTCATCGGCTCGCACCTTTGCGCCGAACTGCTCGCGCGCGGCGATCATGTCGTTTGCCTCGACAACCTGCAGACGGCGCGGCCATCGAACCTGCGGCTGCTGGAGGATCATCCCAACTTCGAATTCGTGGAGGGCGACATCGTCAACGTACTGCCATCCACGATCCTCGACCGAGCCGCACGGTTCGCACGCGTCTATAACCTCGCCTGCGCCGCCTCGCCACCGCAGTATCAAGCCGATCCCGAGCACACGATGCTGACCTGCGTGCTGGGCACCGACAACCTGCTTCGTCTGGCCGAAAGCGCGGGTGCGCGCTTCCTGCTCACTTCGACCAGCGAGGTCTACGGCGATCCCGAGATCCACCCCCAACGCGAGGATTATCGCGGCTGGGTGAACTGCACCGGGCCACGCGCCTGCTACGATGAAGGCAAGCGCGCCGCCGAAGCCATGGCGTTCGACTTCGCGCGCCTGGGCCGGGCACAGGTTCGCGTGGCGCGGATCTTCAACACTTACGGCCCGCACATGCACCCCCACGACGGGCGCGTGGTCTCGAACTTGGTCTGCCAGGCGCTATCGGGCCGTGACATCACCGTATACGGCGACGGTACGCAGACGCGCAGCTTCTGCTACGTCTCCGACATGGTGGAGGGGCTGATCCGCCTGATGGAAAGCGACATCGACGGGCTGGAGCCGATCAACCTCGGCAACCCGGAGGAACGCACCGTCAACGAACTGCTGGAGGCGGTGCTGGCGCTCGTCGATCGCCCGGTGCAGATCACGCACCTGCCGCTGCCGGTCGACGATCCACGGCGCCGGCGCCCCGACATTTCCCGCGCCGAGACTATGCTGGGCTGGCATCCGCGCATGCCGCTGGCGCAAGGACTCGCGCGCACCTGCGCCTGGTTTGCCGAGGAAATCGGCGCCTGCGATTGCACCGAGCCGGCGGCCGCCCCCTCCATAGCCGCCGAATAGCACCGCCTCAGCGTATCCACACGCCCACCAGCGCTGCGATGCACACCAGCAGGAGAAAGCCGTTCACGCCGATGAGCAGGTTCGACGGCAGGCGGGGCGTGTCGGGCCTTGGCGGCGCGACACGCATCATCTCGCGCCACACTGCAGCGATGAAGCAGAACCCGGCGAACACGACGAGCAGGCTGCCGGTCGCCAGCCCCAGCCAGTCGGGTACGACATGCTCGAGCAGCGCCCCGGCGCCGACGCCGGATGCCAGCGCGGCGAGCCCCGTCCGCACCCAGGCGGCATACGTGCGCTCCGCTGCCAGCACGGTGCGATCAGCGGCAAGCTCGGTGCGGCGATCGGCGCTGTCCTGCTGCCGGCCCGCGCTTTTCTCCAAATGCCGGGCGCTGTAGGTCAGCTCCTTCTTGGCATTGCTGGTTTCGGTTTCGGTGCTCATTTCCGGCCAACGCGCGGGCGCGCCGTCGGGTTTTCGCATGGGCGCGATTTGCTGGGAGTTGCTTACATAAGCTGGCGAACGGGAACGCGGTGAGCACGTCGCGATTTGCCGGATCGAGATCGCGCATCACAGGAGCAAGGCATGAGTTCCGCCACCAAGACCACCGAACACAACGAAATCCGCCAGTGGATCGAGGATCGTGGCGGCCGCCCCTCCGTCGTCGCAGCGACGCATGACAACGGCCGCGATGGCGGGTTGCTTCGGATCGACTTCGGCGAAAAGGACGAGACGCTCGAAGAGATCGAGTGGGAGGAATTCTTCCGGATCTTCAATGACAACGGCTTGGCCTTCCTGCATCAGGACGAAACCGCCGATGGCAAACCCAGCCGTTTCGCCAAGTTCGTGTCCGGTGACGAGGACTGACGCCGTCAGTCCCGGCTTCGAGGCATCGGGGCGATGAGGCGATCATATTCCTCCTCCGCCTTGCCATAGGATTCGCCGGCCAGTCGCTTCAGCCCCGGCCGATCGAGAATGGTCACGCTGCCGCGCTTGGAACGGATCAGGCCTTCGCCTTCCAGCATGTGCAGCGTGAGGGTGACGCCGGAGCGCTGGGCCGCGATCATCACTGCCATGAATTCGTGAGTGAGGCCGATTTCGTGGGTGCCCATGCGATCGTGGCACATCAGCAGCCAGCGGGCGAGCCGGCTTTCCAGTGTGTGATGAGCGTTCGCCATCGCACTGAAGCTCACTTGCACCATGAAGCTGTGGCAGAACCGCAGCAGCAGGCTGCGAAGACTGACGCTGGCGGCGAACGCCTCGCGCACATGCTCCGTGGGCACGCGCAACGCGGTCCCTTCTGCAACCTGGGTGAACACCTCCATCGGCGTGCTGTCCGAGCCCATCAGGACCGGCACGCCCGACATCCCCTCACGCCCGAAGATGCCCACCTCGGTTTTGGCACCCTTGTCGTTAGTCGCCACCACCGAAACGATGCCGCCTTCGGGAAAGAACATATGCTCTATCGGCCGGCCGGCCCAGACCAGGCTCTGTCCGCGTTCTTGCTCCACGCGGATCACATGGGGCGCCAGACGCGCCCGGTCCTCGTCGTCCATCATCTGCACGAGCAGGTTGGCGCTTTGATCCATTACCGATGATGACATGCGCCGCTCCTTGCCCGATCGCACTCAAGCATGACGCCGCAGCTTGGTAAAGCTAATGCCTGAAAACGGTGCAAAGCTTCCTCGTTCGCACAGGGCGAACAGATTGGCCTCTCGCCCCGCCGCGATGGCTGCACGCTACGGCGCGCGATCGGCGCACACCGGAAACTGCGCCATTGTCGCTTAGGTTATTGGAAAGCGACGTCGTCGCTGTGAGGCAACGCGCGAACCAAGGAGAAAGGTGATGCCCGGCGGAGGAGAATACGAACCCCAGGATTCCCGCAAGGTCACCGGCACCGCCGGCGACAAGGACAAGTCCTGGCGCGAACAGGAGGATGCCCGCGCCGGCCGCGGCGAATACGAACCGCGGGACGTGCGCAACGTAACCGGTCAGCCCGCGAGCGAAACGGATCGCTGGCGCAAGGATGAAGCCGAGCCTCCCAAGGCTGGCGGAGAGCCTGCCGAAGGATCGCGCGAAGCCGTCGAAAGGGCCGCGAAATCAGGGCCAGAAGCTGCGCAAGGTTCTACCGACGCGCGGCCATCGGTGGATTGAGGGGCCGCCATTTTGTTCGATAACGGACAAAAGGACTTAGTGATCTTCCCTTGAAACCCTGCAGCTATATGCTTCACTGGTAATTACAGGATGCAGGGCAGGAGACCGATGGCTTTATTCGCGCCGAAGTCGTGGAAAATGTGGGGGAATGGTCCGACGGTCCTGATCCTGGCCGCGAGTCCGTTGAAGTGAGCAGTTCTTCCGTCTCCTTACACCGATTTTCCGCATCGCTGCGGGCGATCGACCGCAAAACTGCCAGGTCGGCAAATGCAGCGCCCGGCATGTCGGGGCGGCTACGGGGCCTGTTTTCGCACATCACGCCGAGGCTGAAGGAATTCGACGCAGGCGACATTTTGCTTCCCGAGCGGCATGTGTGCACCGCCCTGCTGTTCCTTGAAGACGGGTGGGCCTGTCGGTTCGTGACGACGCGCGATGGTAAGCGACATTCAGCGGCGGCCATCGTACCGGGGGACTGCGTGAACCTCGAAGCGATCGTGGCCGACGAAATGGACTGCGGCGTGCAGATGCTGACGCCGGGTAAGCTCCACTCGATCCCGCTTGCAGCCGTGCGTGACGCTTACGGCCATGTCAACGAAGTCGCCCAGCTCGCCTCCTCTCTGGCAATGATGGAAAAGGCGATCCTGGCGCAACATACCTTACGCCTGGGCAGGATGGCGGCGCGCGAACGGCTGATGCATCTATTGTGCGAATTGGTCTATCGCACTGGTCACGGTGGCCACGGCAGGCCGGGCGATCCGATGGAGGTCCCGCTGACGCAGGAATGGCTTGCGGATTTGCTGGGCTTGACTACAGTTCACGTCAACCGCACCCTCCAGCAGTTGCGCAGCGAAGGCCTGCTCGAATCCCGGTCACACCGTGTCGTGGTTCCCGACGTGGAAGCCCTGCGGCTACTGTGCGATTTCGATCCCCGTTATCTTGCGGCGCACGGGCCGTCGCCGGGGTCGTATCAACGCTGATTCGCTAATAAAACCTCGAACTGTTCGGTATCGAACACGGCGGCTTGGACGCCTCGCAAGCGGGACAAAGAGGCTCTATCGCAGCGCCGGAAAGACCGGGTGATGGCATGGGCCTCCGCGTTCGGTAATTGGGCGATATCAATGCGTAAGCGCGAACCGGACGTCACTGAGAACCGCTTGCTGGGCACCCTGACGTCGACGGACCTCGCCCTTCTCGCTGGGCATCTCGAGCCTGTCCGCCTGCGGCGTGGCACGGTCCTGGTCCATCCTCACGAACCGATCGAATCCGCATGGTTCCTGACCTCCGGCCTGAGTTCGATCGTGGCGCCGTGTCCCAACACCTCCGGGGTCGAAGTCGGCATGACCGGGCGGGACGGGATGATCGGCATTTCGCTTCTCCTGGACAGCGACCGCTCGCCGCACAGTGCCTCGATGCAAGCGGACGGCGCCGGCTTTCGGATCGACGCGCCTGTGCTGGCGCGCACGCTTGCCGGCAGCGCTTCCATCCAGCGACATCTGCTGCGCTACGTCCATGCCTTGTGCGTGCAGCAGGGGCATACCGCGCTGTCCAACGCGATCCACTCCGTCGAGCAGCGCCTGGCCCGTTGGCTGTTGATGGCACACGACCGACAGGACGGCGACGGCATCGCCATGACCCACGAATTCATGGCGCTGGCCCTGGGCGTGCGGCGCCCCAGCGTGACGATCGCGCTGCACTCGCTCGAAGGCATAGGACTGCTCAAGGCCACGCGGGGCCTTGTGCTCATTCGGGACCGGCAAGGGATGGAGACATTCGCCCAAACGGCTTACAGCACGCCCGAAGCGGAGTACAACCGGCTGATCGGGCCGAGTCGGTAGCGACGCGATCCCCGAACGGAGACCGCCAGCGGCGAGAGTGCCGCGGCCCACTGCGATGTCTGCGACGACTTGCGCTGCGTCGACGAGAGCCGCTCCTAAGCGGTTATTCGTAGTCCTCTTCCTCGTCGACGACCTCCTCGAGGGACTCGTCGTCATCTTCGGGATCTACATAGTCGAGCGGGTTGAGGCCCAGGTCCGCCGCGATTTCTAGTTCGGACGCGACGACGACGATCTCCTCGCCGTCCTCGAGCTCGATCACCGTGGTTTCTTCTTCCTTGCCGGGCTTGAGGTGGACGACATCGTCGCCGTCGATCTCGATTTCCTCGCATCGGGCGTTTCGAACGTGGCTGTTGCCATGACATGCTCCTGCTGTTGGCCGTCGAACTCGCTTACCGTGCCACTCGTTCCTAGGGTTTCGGCGAATCTTTGTCGACGCTCCGCGCGCAGGGCTTCTTGCGCAGTTCCTCGGGCCTGTGCGCCGCCTGCTTCCCGGATTTCTCGCTCTTGACGAGGTATCGGGGATTATCAGGAGACGCTGCCACTTTATGTTTCTTGATCTGAGTTGGCGACGTCTGCTTTTTCACGACAACGCCTTGCGTCGCACCCTGGCTGGAATGCCGGCTGACTTCGACGCCCTTCCTGAGTTCGTTCGTCATCGCCGCCTCCTTCGCCGTTCGGCACCTGCCTGACGAACGTGACGGCGCGGGTTCGCGTTCCCGTGCGAAAGGCAATCCTGGAGCCGCGCCTACCAACGGTGGCGCCGGCGTCCGCTGTTCTGGATTACGCTGAGCCTGGAGAGCAGCACGTTCGCCTCCGCCAGCGACGTGCGCACTTGCGCGAGCGAGGTCGCCAGCTCCGCACGCGCAGCGTTGGCCCGCCGATGCGTGTCCGCCAGCGCGGCAAGCAGGACTTGCGGCGGCTGCCTGACCGCGTTGGCAGGGCGGCAATTGTCCAGCAGTTCTGAGAACTCCACGCGATTGATGATCAGACCCGCACTGTTGGCGATCTCGAAAGCGCAACCAGAAGGGTCGGTCCGACCGTTCAGCAGATCCCCCCACATAGCCGTCGCCGCAGAGAAGGCTTCGAGATAGGCATGATCGGCCGAGGGAAGATCGACCCCCTGCTCGTCGTCAAAACGAACGTTTCCGTCGAAAAAGTGAAAGAAGAACCGAGCCATGCAGTACCCTCTGCGCCTTTCCGGCTTGTCTCTGGATTATCGGGCGGTTGCTACCTATGCCTGATGCAAGGCATGATTGACCGCACGTCGATCCGGCGCAACCTGTGCGGTCACCGACCGCGCCGTCTGGAATAATGAACGCGAGAACTGACGATGACAAGCGTGATTGAAGACGTGGCGGGCATAACTGACGCACTGACGCCGGTCTGCGCGATCGGAGCCTCAGCAGGCGGCATCAAGGCGCTGCAGACGTTCTTCGGCACCATCGAACCCGACCTCGGGCTTGCCTACGTCGTCATCGTGCACCTGGCACCCGACTATCCCAGCCAGCTCGCCGAAATCCTGCGCGCTGCCACCTCGATGTCCGTCAACCAAGTGGAGGATTCGCCCGAACTGAAGCCCAACTGTGTCTACGTCATCCCGCCCGATCGCGAACTCGTGATCGAGGGCAACCAGATCAAGGCCCGCAACTTCGTGGAACCGCGCGGCAGGCGTGCGCCCATCGACATGTTCTTCCGCTCTATCGCCGATGCGCGCGGCGATGGCTTCGCGGTGGTGCTCACCGGAGCCGGCGCGGACGGCGCGGTGGGTGTGCGGCAAGTCAAGGAAGCGGGCGGCCTGATCCTCGTTCAGGACCCTCGCGACGCGGAATTCCCGATGATGCCGCGCAGTGCAATCGCCACCGGCGTCGCCGATTTCGTCGAGCCGATCCGCGAACTGGTGGTGCGCATCGCCGAAACCACCCGCAGCAAACAGGCCCTCATCGACAACGAGAACGAAGACGCGGAAAACCACATCGCCCGGATCATCACGTTCCTGCGGGTCCGCACCGGGCACGATTTCTCCAGCTACAAGTCCGCCACCGTGCGTCGCCGGATCGGCCGGCGTATGCAGGTGACACGCCAGACCAGCGTGGCGGACTATGCCCGCTACATGACCCAGACTCCGGAAGAAGCGCAGGAACTGTTCGGCGACCTGCTGATCTCGGTTACCTCGTTCTTCCGCGACCGCGCCGCGTTCCTCAACCTTAGCCAGACAGTGATCCCGGCGATCTTCGATGCCCATGGCCTGGACGAGACCATCCGCGTCTGGTCGGTCGGCTGCGCCACCGGCGAGGAGCCCTACAGCCTTGCCATGCTGATGCTGGAGGAGGCCGAGCGCCGCGAAGTGCGCCCGCACATCCAGATCTTCGCCAGCGACCTTGACGAAGGCGCCCTCGCGACCGCGCGCGAGGGGCGCTACCCCCGCGCCATCGAGGCAGACATGAGCGAGGAGCGGCTCAACCGCTTCTTCGTCGCCGAAGTAGAGCATTACCGCATCCGCAAGGACGTGCGCGATCTGGTGCTGTTCGCCCATCACAGCGCGGTCAAGGATCCGCCGTTCATGCGGCTCGACCTGGTGATGTGCCGCAACCTGCTGATCTATCTGGAGCGTGACCTGCAGCGCCAGCTCCTCGCTCTGTTCCACTACGCGCTGCGACCCGGCGGCCACCTTTTCCTGGGCTCGGCGGAAACCGCGGACGTGCGCCCCGAACTGTTCGCGACTCACAACCGCGATTCACGCATCTACGCGGCCAAGCCGCGCAACACGAATTCGATAGAGCTGCTCAACCAGCTTCCGCGCGACCATCGCCGCGACATACCCGCTCTGCGCGATCCGCCCAGCCGCCGCGACCGATCGCCGGGTCTCGCCCATCACGGCGCGCTCGAGAAGACATCGCCGCCCAGCGTCCTGGTCGACGAGGAACACCGCATCATCAACCTGTCGCAGACGGCGGGACGCTTCATCATGCCCCCCGAAGGTCCGCTCAGCACCGAGCTGCCCGACATCGTCCGCCCGGAGCTGCGCGCAGAACTGCGCAGCGCCCTGCACCGCGCTTTCACCGCGAATGAAGCAAGCGTGACCCTTCCGCTAAACGTGGCGTTCAATGGCACGTTCCACCGGGTAGCGATATACGTCGCTCGGTCGCCGGAGGAGCCGCAGAGCGCGCCCATGGCGCTGGTCGTCTTCCTCGACGCGGGCGCGATCGACAGCGAGATCACACCGGACGATTCGATCGACGAGGTTGTCGGCGCCCAGGAAATCCGCCGTCTGCGCGAAGAACTGCGCGGTGCGCAGGAACGCCTGAGCGCAAGCCGCCGCGAACATGAAAGCGCGATCCAGGAACTGCGCATCGCCAACGAGGAACTGCAGTCCGTCAACGAGGAATACCGCTCCACCGCAGAGGAGCTGGAGACCAGCAAGGAGGAACTGCAGTCGATCAACGAGGAACTGCAGACCGTCAACTTCGAGCTGAGGAGCAAGCTCAACAACATCGCCAACGCGCACAGCGACCTGCAGAACCTGATCAACTCGACGGAGATCGGCACGCTTTTCCTTGATGCGGACTTGCGCATCAAGATGCTCACTCCGGCGGTGGAACAGCTGTTCAGCGTCACTGATTCTGACGTCGGCCGGCCGATCACGGATTTCACCCACAAACTGGTGTACGAAGGCGTCGAGTCCGACGCGCGCCATGTCCTGCGCAGCCTCTCCTCGATGGAGGACGAGGTCCAGACCCGCGACGGACGGTGGCTCATGATGCGCCTTCGCCCTTATCGCACTGTTGAAGACCGCATCGAAGGCATCGTCCTGAGCTTCGTCGACATTACCCAGCGGCGAACCGCCGAAGATGCCTTGCGCGAAAGCGAAGAACGCTACCGTTCGATGTTTGAACAGACGCAGGCGCAGGCAAACGAAGACAAGCGGGTGCGCGAACTGCTCGAACAGCAATGCGCACGTCTGACAAATAGGGCCGGCTCCGAATAAAACGAGCTTGCAGCGTAAGAATGCAGGTACGTCGCCGTTGCCGGACGAGCCGTTTCGAAACACAGGATGCTTTGTCTGGCTCGACTCGTCGCTTTTGCGCATTGCACAATCACATGTGTTAATGCGCCAGTGTCGGAAATGCTGTGTCTGGGTTTCACGTTCTCGTCGGGCGGGATTGAGGATGGAGCATTATCCGCTCTTGATGACAGTCTGTTACTGCCCGGCATCTGCATCGATGGAAAGTGCCCGCTGAGCCGCCGTTAATTCGTTTCAGGCATTCGGGCCCTTCGTCGATGGTGGCGGGAAGGCCGAAAGAAACGTTGCCACACGGCAGCGTGCGGCAATCGAGGAGCAGGTCGATGAGCCATGTGGATTTTGCGGCGCCATCGGAAACCACTCAATTGCTGCTGCGCGAAACCAACCATCGCTGCGCGAACGATCTGCAGTTGGTGGTCAGCCTGCTCGCTTTGCAAAGCCGCCGGGTATCCAGCGATGAGGCGCGTGCTGCCCTTCACGATGCGATGGACCGGGTCGCTGCCCTGGCCCAAGCCCGGGCCGCCATGCTGCACCCGGCAGATGGAAACCTCGAGGCAGCCCTTCGCCAGACGTGTGAAGCCCTCAGCGCCCAAGCCGAACCGCGATCAATCCTCCTGGCTGCGTCTTTCGGCCATTGCCCCGACCGCCTCTCAGCAGACCAGATCACCGCGATCGCCCTGGCGGTGAATGAATTGGCCACCAATGCGATCAAACACGCCTTTCAACAGCGAGAGCAGGGCAAGATCACCATCTCGGTGGACAGCGATGGCGAAAGCATAGTCGTGACCGTCGATGATGACGGTCTTCCCTTGCCCGAACCTGCGGCTTGGCATACAACCGGGCTGGGCCTTGGCCTCGTCGAGCGTCTGCTGGCTTCGATCGGCGGACACCTCAAGCATCCGCAGGCAGAGTCGAAGAGCTTTCGTATCGAAGTGCCCGCGAAAGAAACGACGAGGCCTTCGATTTCTCGTCCGCCCGATCGCGAGCCGGTGGCGCGCCGGTTACACGCACCCTTCCAGGTACTCGATGATTAGCCACCAGTCTCGCCTGGAGGTCAGCAGCCCAGGCCAGTTCCTGCTGGACGGCGCGCTCGATCGGGTTTGAGGTGCGCAGGCGCCGGCGGTGGTGCTCAGGCAGGGCGAAGACAGCCAGGCCCTCGGGGATGGCGTTTTCGAGCCAGTCGGCGAGCTTGGGCGCGGTTTTGCAGTAGCCCGCGACGAGCTCGTCGAGCGCGGCCTGTACCTTAGCCAGCGAGCCGGCGTTCCAGACGCTGCGCAGTTCTGAGCCGATGCGAGCGCGGATGGCGACGTTGGGGGCGTGATGGATAGCATTGGCGGCGGGGCGGAACTGGGAGCGCTGCCAGGTGGCCGACCCGAGTACCGCCCGGCGAGCGGCGCGCAGGCCTGCATGATCATCCGACACGATGAATTCGACGCCTCGCATGCCGCGGGCGACCAGATCATCGAGGAAGCCGCGCCAGTGGACCTCAGCCTCCGACAGGGCGACGCTGACACCGAGCACCCGGCGGCGCTCGTCAGATCCGATCCCGATCGCAGAGAATACCGCAGCATCGCGCACCACGCCGCCCTGGCGCATTTTCTCGTACCGCGCGTCGAGGATGAGGTAACGGATCTCGCCCAGTGGGCGGGTCCGCCACGCCTCCAGCTCCTCGTCAAGCAGGACCGCAGCGCGGCTGACCTGCGAAGAGGACATTCCCTCGATGCCAAATTCGCGCAGCACCGCCTCGGTCTGACGGGTGGAAACACCCTTCACGTACATCTCCGCCACCGCCAGCATGACCGCGCGCACGGAGCGGCGCCCACGCTCCAGCGATTGCGGGTAGAAAGGCTGCCCGTCATGACCGGCGGTCTTGGGGACTGCCACGTGCACCGTGCGCGCTGGCGTATCGATCCGCTTGGGCTTGTAGCCGTTCGCATAGCCACGCCGGTCGGGCGTTCGCTCATAGCGCTGCGCGCCCAGAAAGCGTTCACGCTCGATGCGCATCGCCATCTCGAAGGTGCGCGCGAACACGGCCGCAATCCCTTCAGGGGCGTGTTCGATCAACTGTTCCAGAACTGCCTCAATCGCTGTATCGTCCCGTTTGTCCATTCGTCTGCTCCATGGTTGGGTAGTGACTCCATGGAATGCTGAAGATGGGCAGCCGGTGCCGGGGCATGCCCCGGCACCGGCTTAACGGTCCCGACCCGAATGAATTTCCATACCTCCGGTTATACAACCCAAAAAAAGCACATCTTGCCGACCCAGTGTGCGTTTGAAACCCAGTTTAATGCGGCTCGCTACTTCGAAAATCACTGTGGCGACCGGGGGAAAAGGGGTTGCCATATGACATCCGATATTGATCATTGCGAAGAGATGATAGCCCACGAGGAGCAACTAGCATCGGCGGCGCCCTCTTCCGAAGCGGCGGAGAGCCACCGCCAACTGGCGATGCTATACCGCATCCAATGCAAAGTTCTCCGAAACAAGCTCACCGATCCATCATCGCAGAGGCCGAGCATCGGCATGGCATTCTAATGGCCGCTTTCGGATTAAGCTTGGATATATAACATACTTTAAGGCGCGTCTCCAGGAAACGCCCATACTGTTCTTCTCAGAAAGCAGGGGATAGTATGTCAGATCATGCAGCGAATTTCAGGTCCATTTATCTGACGTCGCGAGAACGCGAAGTTCTGAAACTCGTCTCATCAGGACATTCTGCTAAAGAGGCTGCTCGCATGTTGGGCATCGCGGCCAGCACCGTGGAGCGTCACGTCGATAACGTTCGACTTAAGACTCGGTCGCGGAATAGAGCGCATATGATTGCGCAAGCCATGGTTCAAAAACTCATCTAGCCTTTCTGCACGGTGGTATCGTCTCGACTGGGGGCCACTTCCCGCCAATGAAATCCGCCGTTTAACAAAGGGGCGTCCCGTCTGGAAGCGGCCATGTCCGATATCGGCGTTCACTGCGAAAACCAGTCATGCCCTCAGAGCCGCCGTGCTAGTTGTGCCCCTCATCGCGTTTGATGATGACTGATGGTCTGCCGCTACCGTTAGCGCTATGCCTGGTTTCTCCAACATTGCAGATCAACTGCATCGACGCGTCAATCACCAGCTTGGACCTCTCGATACTGTCGTCGGCGATGTTGATCTTTGGCTCACCTTCAAGCTTTGGATCGGACCGATTTCTCAGTAGCATGGCACGGAGGCCTTCGAGGTAGCGATGGGCAGCCGGCACCATAATTCGACACCACGTCGCCGCAAAGAGCTGCTGTTGGCTCGAGGCATCAGGTTCGCACCTTCCGTCATGACGCATTTGCAGACGATGTCTGCTCTAGATGAAGGTAGCGCGGGTCAAAGCCGCCGGCCTCAGCCAGAGCCGCCATGTTAAGGGGCTCGACGTGACGCTGGTCTTTTATCAGCCTTTCTGACCTCATCGACTGGAGGACACGGTTCACATGGACCGTGGTCAAACCGACGGCATCTGCAAGCTGCACCTGGGTGAGCGGCAGTTTCAATCCTTGGGGATTTAGAAATCCAGCAGCTTTCACGCGGGACCAGATTTCACAGACGAGGTGTGCGATCCGAGCACGGGCGTCTCGGCGCGCGACATTGACCACCCATTCGCGGTATATCGACGAGTCGACCAGTGCCTCGATCCACATGGCCCTTGCCACCGCAGGGAACTGCAACACCAATTGTTGTAGGGCAGTCCGTTCGATCCCAATCACCTTCAAACTTGTCAGTGCCTCAACATTATGGTCGGCAGTGTTCAGGAACAAATGTTGAAGGTCGATGAAGTCGCCGCTAAAATGAATGGAGACGATCTGCCGGGAGCCATCCACAGTCATCTTTTGTCGAAAAGCGATGCCATCCAGAATGAAGTCGCAATGTTGGCGTGGCGGCTCGCCATCTCTAATGACATAATCGGTGGCGCTATATGTTCTTAAAACATGAGGAAGAGCGAAAATAGCCTGCCGATCATCCGGAGATAAGCCGACCCTTGTTTCAAGTTTACGCACAACCAGTTCGAGAGCAGAATCAAACATGCTTCCTCCTGCGGCGGGAGCACACTCAACTCACGGTCGCAAATGTCAGCCGTAAACATGTCGCATTTTGACACATTAACATAGCCTGTTTTTGCACTATTTCGGCCAACACGGCCCAAGCGCGTTAGAACCGAGGGCCCTTGGCGGTCATTCTCGGACTGCGAACGAGTCTTTCAATTGCAGCGAGTAAATGACAGTTCCAGCTTCATCTTCCACTTCGATACGGTACCGTAGATCGAGGAAGCCTCCCTTCATTTCCTGACTAAGGGTATCACGAGCCGCTTCCAGCGCCACACGCTCGGCCGCCTGCAGGTCGGGAAGCTCTTGGCCTTCGGGATCGATAACGGAATCAGTGTGATCCCGGAGGTGAAAATAGAATCGGGGCATTGCGCGGCTCCAGCGGGGGGGGGGGGAGCACGGCGGATCTCTCAGCCACTGGAACCCTAAATCTCTGCCAGCGGTAACGCGATCATAGAGCAAAACGGGCGGGATTAGCTAGCACCCAATTATGATTGCTGCGCTCAGCCGGACGATTGTCCGCTTCCACCCCTCATAATGGGCGTTCCGGAAGGCAAACTAGCCGTCTGTTCACATAGCCAGGAATGGGCTGTCGAACGGCGGCTATCGGCGATATCAGTCCTTCCGCAAGCCCGTGGGGAACGGCAAATTTGTCCCAACGTCGGACCGTCCCGCTGGTTCTGACCGACATGAATGAACGGCGGCTCAGCCGATATCGGCGCCTGATACGAGACACCGCGTAATTGATGTAGCCACTCTCCTGTGTGGTACGAAGTCGCATGCACGCTTCAACGCAGGAGAGTGACCGATGTCGATTTATGCAGGACTGGATGTGAGTGACAAGACCACGCATATTTGTGTGGTCGATGGCGACGGTGGCGTGCTGCGGCGCGACGTCGTGGCGAGCGATCCGGAAGTTCTCGCGAAATGGTTCCACAAACACAGTCGTGGAATAACGCGGGTCGTGCTGGAAACCGGAACCCTTTCTACGTTTCTTTATCATGGACTGAAGGAGCGCGATGTACCGATCGAGTGCATCTGCGCCCGTCACGCCAAGGGAGCGTTGTCGGCGCGGGTCAATAAAAGCGACGTGCACGATGCAGAGGGCTTGGCCCAGCTCGCGCGGACGGGCTGGTTTAAGCGCGTCCACATGAAGGCGTCGGCCACCCACATCGACCGGGCGGCCTTGCGGATCAGAGCGCAGCTCATCACAACTCGCGTTGCAATGATCAACCAGCTGCGCGGACTTTTGAAGCTATTCGGGTTGCGTCTGAATCAGGTGACTACACCAGCGAAACGAGCCGAACGCCTCGCCGCGTTCTACCGTCAGCGTCCTGACCTGGAGGACGTATTCGCTCCCCTCGTCGCATGCGTCGATACCGTGGAGCAGCAACTGCGGGCGTCGGGTCGTTTGCTCGAGCGGCGAGCCAGTTCCGATACGGTGTGCGCCCGCCTGATGAGCGTTCCAGGCGTTGGTCCCATCACCGCGCTTACTTATACCGCCAGCATCGAGGATCCGCGCCGCTTCGCACGCAGCCAAGACGTTGGAGCGTACGTAGGTCTGGTACCTCGACGCACTCAGTCAGGAGAGCGAGATACCAAAGGGCACATATCCAGAGCCGGAGATGGTATGCTGCGTAGTGCCCTATACGAAGCCGCCAACAGCATTCTTTGCCGCGTGAAACGTCCCAGCGCACTCCAGGAGTGGGGTCGGCGTATGTCCGAAACAAAAGGTACCAGGCGGGCGCGAACCGCCGTGGCGCGCAAGCTTGCCGTGTTACTTCATTCCCTTTGGCTGAACGAGACCGAGTTTCGCTGGGCTTGAGCCTGGCGTCAACGTTCCCGGTCAGCCATGCCTCGGGCGATCTCGACCGGATTGTCGCAGCTTCGACTGCGTTGGGGACCCAGAGACGTCCGACATAAACGCCCGGCCGCGATCATGAAGGCTCGGATACTATCGCGGCATACCGCGGTCCGATGACCTCGAAGACAACCATTGGCTACCGGGAAAATGAGAAAACGGAGGCGCTATGAAAGTCTCAATTAGACAACTTTCCGGAACGTCCCAACCTCAGACGGTCCCGCTGGTTCTAGCCTCGATGAACGAATGGCAAGTTGGGCGGGGACGGCGTCCAAAAAAAGGAGCCTGTCCGGAACGTCCCCAGGAACGGTCATTCCGGGCCCGCAGCGTATGCATTTCGGCCCGGGTAGTCGTCGCGCGGCCACCCCGTCGCTAAGCGACAGGGTGGCCCATGCTCCGATTACTTGGCCTTCGCGGAGGGACGCTTCCACCGCGTCTTTGCAGCCCCAGGAGCCGGGGTCTCGGTTGCTGCGCTGGTGACGGCGGCCTCTTTCCCAAACAGACCCAACTTGCCGCGGCGCTTCGGCTGTTCTGCAGCGGCCGGGGCGTCAGTGGTTTCCGCGGCCCCGGTTTCTGGGGGCGAGCTTTCTTCCGACACCGGGGCAGCCGCTTCGGACTTTGCCGCAGGCTTCGGCGTCCGCGCCATGCGCTTCGTGGGTTGCTTCTTGGGCGCTGCGCCGCGAGCCGGAGCCTTCGCAGTAGTCTTCGTCGCAGTCGGCGCCGCGCTGGGCGTTTCGACGGCCTGCTGGGCGACCTCCGGCTCAACTGGGCTGTCCGCTACGTCTGCAACCGGCGCCGTTACCGTTTCCGCCGAAGTGGCGGTGGGTTTTTTCGGGGTCGCTTTCGCTTTGCGAGCTGGCGCCTTGGCGGCCTTTGCCGCAGAGGTCTTGGCAGCCTGCTTCTTCGGCTTGGCGGCGACGGGGGCAGCAACGTCGGTCGCTTCCGCAGCATCCGCGCCTGCTACTGCATCTGCAGGCACGACCGCATCGGCCGCCCTTTTGGTACCCAGCCCGATTTTTTCCGCGATCGCACGGCGCATGGCCGCGAACGCCGGAGCAACCATCGGATAGCTGGCCGGAAGACCGTAGCGCTCGCGGTAGGTTTCCGGGGTCAGGCCGTGCCGCGTCAGGTGACGCTTGAGTGTCTTGTAGGGCTTGCCGTCGATCAGGCTGATGATGTGATCGGGCGACGCCAGGCTCTTGCGGGCCGTTACGGCCGGCGTGAATGTTGGCGTGTCCGCTTCAGTCTCCACAGGGGCGGCATCTTGCGTCAAAGCGGCCCTGGTTGACTGGATCAGCCCGGCGAGTTCTGCCGACGGCACCGTGTTGTTGGAAAGGTATGCGCTCAGCAGCTCGACAGTCAGCGAGGCGATGTCGGACTGCTTTTCGGTTTCGGCCATTGTTTTCGGATTCCTATTCTACAGCGCTGGTGGCGAAGACTTATCACCATCGACATGGCAGTCCAGACATCCCGACTGCTCGATGTCGCCAACGAATAGCGTAAGGCGCCGGTTCTTCATAGTCGAATGGACGAGCGCCACGCATGGACAGCGCTTTGCTAGTCGAGGAAAGTTCGCATGATCCGCGAACGGCTCGGATGCTTGAGTTTTCTGAGCGCCTTCGCCTCGATCTGACGAATGCGTTCACGAGTAACCGAGAACTGCTGTCCTACTTCCTCGAGGGTGTGATCAGTATTCATGCCAATGCCGAAGCGCATGCGCAGCACGCGCTCTTCACGCGGAGTAAGCGAAGCCAACGTGCGGGTAATCATTTCCTTGAGGTTGGACTCGATCGCCGCGTCCACGGGAATGACGGCATTCGCGTCCTGGATGAAGTCGCCCAGATGACTGTCGTCCTCGTCACCGACCGGGCTTTCGAGCGAGATCGGCTCCTTTGCGATTTTGAGGACCCGTTTGACCTTTTCGAGCGGCATCGACAGGCGCTCAGCCATCTCTTCCGGCGTCGGCTCACGGCCGTGCTCGTGGAGATACTGGCGGTTGGTTCGAACCAGCTTGTTGATCGTCTCGATCATGTGGACCGGGATACGGATCGTGCGGGCCTGGTCGGCGATCGAGCGGGTGATCGACTGTCTGATCCACCAGGTTGCGTAGGTGGAGAATTTGAAGCCGCGGCGGTACTGAAATTTATCGACGGCCTTCATGAGCCCGATGTTGCCCTCCTGGATGATATCCAGAAACTGCAGGCCCCGGTTCGTGTACTTCTTGGCGATCGAGATCACCAGGCGCAGGTTGGCCTCGACCATTTCCTTTTTGGCAATGCGCGCCTCGCGCTCCGCCTTCTGGACCATGTTGACGATGCGGCGGAACTCCTGAAGCGGCACGCCGGCAGCGGCCGCTATGTCCGCCACGTCGGAGCGAATGCGTTCTGCCGCATCGCCTTCGGCTGCCGCGAATGCGGCCCACTTTTTGTCGCGCGTTGCCATTTCGGACAGCCAGCTATCATCGAGCTCGCGGCCGACGTAGGTTTCGAGGAAGTCGTCACGCTTGACCTTGTGACGCTCAGCCAAGCGGAGCATCTGGCCACCCAGCGTGGTGAGACGCCGGTTCAGGACATAGAGATTGTCGACAAGGTATTCGATTCTCCCTGCGTGGAACTTCACTGATTCCACCTTGGCGGTCAGCTCCTCGCGCAGCTCGTGATATCGCTCTTCCTTGTCAGCCGGGAAGTGAATGTCCCATGCCAGCGCTTCCAGACGCTCGGCCTGAAGTTTCTGAAACCGCTGGAACAGGTCGGTGATGACACTGAACATCTCAAGCGCTTCAGGCATGAGCGCAGCTTCCAGCTGCGCTACGCTCAAGGAATTGTCGTCGTCGTCCTCCGCTTCAGCGTCGCCGCCGACGGGGTTTCCGTCCTCGTCCACGCCTTCAGCAACGTCGCTCTGATCGCTGTCTTCCTTGAGCGACGGCCCCGCCGTCTTCTCACTGATCTCGGCGCTGCCGTCGCCCTGCCCGTCCTCATTCAGGTTTTCAGGCGCCGGTTCCTTCGCCACCATGGCATCAAGATCCAAAATCTCGCGCAGCTGCATCTCGCCGGCGTCGAGAGCCTGGGACCACTGGATGATGGCATCGAACGTGAGCGGACTCTCGCACAGGCCCTGGATCATCATGTCCCGGCCCGCTTCGATACGTTTGGCAATGGCAGCTTCGCCTTCGCGGCTCAGTAATTCGACCGTGCCCATTTCGCGCAGGTACATCCGCACCGGGTCGTCGGTTCGGCCCAGGGACTCGGCGCTCTTGCTTTCGGTTACCCGCCGCGGGGAAGCGTCGTCCTCCGCATTCGCTTCGTCCTCGCGGTCATTGTCATCTTCGCCTTCCCGGTCGACAGCGGGATCGGCGTCGTCTTCTGCCTCATCGTTCTCGACGACGTTGATGCCCATTTCCGACATCGCCGACATCACGTCCTCGATCTGATCGGTGGTCAGCTGATCCTGCGGCAACGCAGCATTCAGCTCGCTCACGGTCACGATGCCGCGGCGTTTAGCCCGTGCCAGGAACTGGGCGATCGAACCCTCGTCGGCATCAAGTATTGCAGGATCGATGTCCCCGTTCCGCTCGTTGGTGCTCATAATGCCGCCATTGTCTGTGTACGCCTGCATACGATTGCGCCGCCAAAAAGGACGTAGACCTTCAGCAACGCTTGCCCGAGAAGCCAAGTGAGTTCCAGCAATCTCTGGGACTTAACGCCCTGTTCCGGGTTCAGGTCCCTGCTCGCGTTCCGTGGCATCGAGGGCACTGGCGATGATAGCCGCCAGCGTCTCTTCTGCCCGGCAGCGGATGACCGGGTCCTTCGATTCCAATTCGTGTCGGACCCACTGCGGTGCGCGCTCAATGGCAGCGAGAATGGTGCTGGTAGGGTTGGTATTCACACGCCGCCTATGCCTTCTCCAACTCCCGGAATCAAATTCGGTAGGCTGGCAGCTTACGCCACGGCCCGCCCTGTCAGAAGCTCATCGTCGGGACTGCAAAATAGGACCTGAGCTTTGCCTCGCGATTTCGACTGGTAAAGTGCCGCGTCAGCGCATTCGATCAGTCTGTCCAACTCGATCCCGCACTCCGGCACCATGGCAACCCCGATGCTTGCCGTGACCCGCATGGTCGCGCCCTCAATGTCATAGTCTTCGCTGATCTGCCTGATGATGCGGCGCCCCAAAAGCTCGGCCTGGTCACGGTGCCGGACATCGGACTGGATGATGAGAAACTCATCGCCGCCAAGCCGACATGCGAGATCGGAAGCTCGGACGGTCGACACGAGGCGCTGTGCGACCTCGACCAGCAGCTTATCCCCCGCAGGATGGCCATAACGATCATTGATCGCCTTGAAGCCATCCAGATCGAGGTAATGCACTGCAAGCTGGCTTTGCGACCGCCGGGAAAAGCTGAAGAGCTCTTGAAAAGCCTCTCGTACCAGAAGGCGGTTGGGCAGACTGGTCAGGGGATCGTACTTTGCAAGTTTGGCCATATCCTGCTTGGTGGAGAGATGCTCCACCGCCGACGCATAGAGGTGCGCGGCAGATTGCAGACTCATGAGCCCGACCGCGATCAGCAGGAAAGCTTCGAGCAGGAAGAATTCGGAATGGAGCCGCTCGGCATGATCGCTGGCAGCGTGGACCAGCATGGCGGTCACCGTCGGCAATACCGCGAGTGTCACGCTCACCATGCAAAGACGCAATCTCGAGGAGGTCCGCGAGACGACCCCTGCCCCAAACGTGAAGACAAGGCTAATCGTCGCAAGATGGATCAGAGGGGCGTGGGCGGTCAGCCCTCGGACGTTGAGAGCCGCCAGCAAAATGGCGAAAAGGTAGGTCAGCAGCTCATATGCGAGTTCCCAGCGGCGCAGGGCGGCAACCTCCTGGGAAGCGCCTCCAGCCTGATGATAGCGATTGATGAGCACGATGCGGCCAGCCGTGACCGCGACCGCCGCAACGGTCAAACCGGCTATAACGCTGTCGGGCCACTTCAGGTAGATGAGCGCGCCGACGATGCCGTAGAGCGCGCCGAACCCGGCGATGGGCAATCGCATGGTGAAGAGGGTCGACACCAGGTCACGGTAGACCGCGTCGGAGACCGGAATCCTGCCGCGTCCAAGCCCCCGCATCATACCCCCTCGATTTTGCCTCTGCGCTTCTTGTCTTCTCTCCATGGATCACCATCGCTCTTCGAGAGGTTAAGACAAACCTACCGCTGCGGCGAACCGTTCCGCGCATGGCAAAGATTTCCGATCGTTGGAGCGGTGTAGCCGTCGCGTCCGCGCATAATCCAGGAAAGATACCGCCGCGCGGCGCACCTTTCCGGGTTCAGCAAGGCCTTCATTCCATCGGCTCAGGACCGCTGTGATCACTACGACCCACACTCAATCTTAACGCGGCGCGTCTATCAGGACATGCAAAGTCGCCACATAGTGATGCCGCCAATGAAATTCAGTCCGCGTAACCAGATCGCGCATGGCTCCGCTGCGGTGCTCCAGGCGCAGTACTCCGCTCTGCGGACGCAAATTCCGCTGATGTATGCGCTGATGGCCGTCAACATGCTCTTCCTGGCGGCCGCGACTTACGGCGAGGTGCCGTTCGCCCATAGCGTCGGAGTGCCGGGTGTGCTTTGCATGCTGATTGGCGTTCGGACCGCGGTCTGGCTATTTCGACGCGGAAGAAATCCCGACCCCGCCAGAATTCGTCGCTACCTTCTGGGCACGGTCGCGGCATCGGTAATCCTGAGTTCTGCTTTCGGAGGTTGGGGCTATCTGCTGATGAGCGAAGCCGAGCCGGTCCGCACCACCTCAATAGCGCTTTACGTGTTCGTGGGATCCATCAGCTGCTGCTATTGTCTGCATGCGCTGCCGATCGCGGGATGGTGCGTCCTCCTCTTCGGTGCTCTCCCCGTCACGGGGCGTCTGGTCTTTTCATCCGACACTTATCTGACGGGCATCGGCCTAACCTTCTTCGTGGCTTCCGGCGTCATCCTGCGATCGCTTGCCAAAAGCCACGCCGCCTTCAGAGAAACGCTGCACTCGCGTTCGGAAATGGGCGCCCTCATCGACGCTCTTCAGTCCAGTCAGGAACACTACCGCCACTCGGTCGAGCTCAACCCGCAGATCCCTTGGATCACCGACAGAACCGGCGCTGTTATCGAACTTAGTCCCCGATGGACGAAGCTGACCGGCATAAAAAGTGAGGATGCTCTCGGGTGGCGTTGGACGGCCGCGGTTCACCCCGACGATCTGCCACACGTCCAGGAAGTCTGGACCGCCGCATTGCAATGCGCGGATGCGGGCGGATATGCGGATGTCCGCTATCGCCTTCAACTTGCCGGCGGCGATTTCCGCTGGTTCCGCGCCCGCGCCCTCCCCCGGCTCGATGCGGACGGCGAGATCCTTTCTTGGTATGGGAACCTTGAAGACATCCACGACCAGGTTGCGGCTGAACAGGCGGTACAGGCCAGCGAGGAGCGCTACCGCCTGGCGTCTTTGGCCACCAACGACGTAATCTGGGACGTGTCGCTCGGCCATGATCACATCGAGTGGAGCGGCGCCGCAGCGACGGTGCTGGGGTATCCCGAAGCACTGCAGGGAACCTCGCGAGGCTGGTGGGTGGAGCGCCTTCACCCTGATGATCGCGCCCGAGTTCTTGAGCAATTTCAGAATATGGACGCGCCAGACCTCACGCAATGGGCACAGGAATTCAGGTTCCTGGCCGGTGATGGTGCCTACCTGCATCTGGTCGCCCGTGGTTACGTCGTGCGTGATGCGGAGGGCAAGCCCGCTCGACTCATTGGCTCTCTCCAGGACGTAACCAGCCAAAAGCGCTACGAGGAGAAGCTGCGGCAGGCGGCCCACTACGATGCTCTGACCAACCTGCCGAACCGGGTACTGTTCAGCGAGCGCCTGGAAACGGCGCTCCAGGAGGCACGCCTCCATGGGGGCCAGGTCCAGCTGATCGTCCTGGACGTCGATCGCTTCAAGGCCACTAACGACACCCTCGGGCACGATGCGGGAGACGCCTTGCTGTGTGAGATAGCTGCCCGGCTTCTCGAAGCCGTGCCGGATCGGGCAACCGTGGCGCGTCTGGGCGGCGATGAGTTCGCAATCATCTGCCCCGCTGCACAGCAAGTCATTCTTGAGGTTTCTGCGGTTCAACGGCTTCTTGCGGCAGTAAGCGAACCCATGACATTCAACGGGCGCCAGCTCGATGTGAGCCTGAGCGCCGGTTCAGCGACAGCTTTCTGCGATGGCCAGGATCCTGAAGAGCTCCATAAAAACGCCGATCTCGCGCTATACGCAGCCAAGGGCGATGGCTCCGGCCAAGTCTGCTGGTTCAGGCCCGAGCTCAAGACCGCCGCGGAACGTCAGACCCAGATGCTATACGACGCGCGCGAAGCGCTGCGCGATGACCGTATCGTTCCCTTCTATCAACCCAAGGTCTGTCTTCGCTCCGGGGCGTGTCTGGGCTTCGAAGCCCTTCTGCGCTGGCACCACCACCGCGGCCTGCGCTCGCCCGGTGCCATCGGAGCCGCCCTCAATGACACCGACGTTTCATCCAAATTGACCGATCGCATGATCGAGCGCGTCATCGCCGACCTGCTATTCTGGCAAGACAGCGGCGTCGATGTCGGACGCATCGCCATCAATGGTGCTCCGGGTGATTTTCAGCGGGGCGACTTCGCCGATCGCATATTGAACCGCTTGGCGCATGCAGGGCTTGCACCATCCCTCCTCGAACTGGAGGTGACGGAGTCTGTGTTCGTGGGGCAACTGGCCGAGACGGTCAGCCAAACCCTCGCAACCCTTTCAGAGGCCGGCGTGAAGATCGCGCTGGATGATTTCGGAACGGGCTATGCCTCGCTCACCCATCTCAAGCAGTTTCCAGTCGACACGCTCAAGATCGATCGCTCGTTCATTTCGCGCCTGGACGCCCGCGACCGCGAAGATGCTGCGATCGTCAGCGCGGTCATACATCTGGCCAAGAACCTTGGCATCACCACTGTCGCTGAAGGTATCGAAACGCCGTTCCAAGCGGCGCACGTCGCGCGGCAGGGGTGCGATATCGCGCAGGGGTTCCTCTTCGGCAGGCCGATGGCCGCCGCCCATGTCAGCGATGTCGTACTGAACTGGAGCGCCCCGTCTGTGCTTTCTGTCATTGCCTCGGGCATGCACGCACGAGGACGGGACTCTAGCCTGACCACAGGATAATACCGTGGTAGGGGATCAGGCGGGACCAAGCACTCGAGAATACGGTGCTCCTACGGAACCGCGAGAGATAGCCGCAGGCGGGTATGGCCGCAACATCACCGAGGTCTGGGGGCCGAAAGCCCGCCAAACTTGTCGGCGCTTATCGCAGATTCTAATCCTGTACCTTCGCCAACAAGCCAATCAACAGCGGGCCGAGCCGGCGGATTTCTTCCCGATGTGTGGCGCTCAAGGCTGCCAGTGTCTGATGGCCGGCTTCGGTCAAAGCTAGCACTGCCTGCCGCTTGTCCCCGTGAGAGCGCCCGCGCTGTACAAGGTCGAGAGCCACGAGCCGGTTGACCAGGCCCGTCGCGCTGTGGGGCTTGAGAATGAGGCGCTCCGCCACATAGCCGATCGTCGCCGTACCGGCCGGAGCGGCACGGATCACCAGCAGAGCCTGATGCTGTTGCGGGGTCAGGCCGCATTCCTCGGCTTTTTGCTCGCTGAATGCCTGGAACTGCCGCAGCGAGAAGCGGAACTCCGCAAGGGCCAGATAGTCGGCGTCAGTCAAACTCGAAGGCATCGTGCCAGTCGCAGCGACGAGATGGGAGAGTCAATGTTGATATATATCGGATTGCGATATATTGCGCTGTATCTTCCCCGGTTGGTGAGCTGCCTTTATGACGATTCCCGCGTTCCTTCAGCGCGCCCGCCCCCTCGCCGACCATAGCGCAGACACACGCATGCTCCTGCTGGCTGCCGCTGCGCTGGTCATTGGAACCGGCGGGGCGCTGGGAGCCTGGGTGCTGCTCAAGTCCATTGCCGTCGCCACCAACCTGTTCTGGTTCGGGCGCCTATCGGCATCGCCGGCGGCCATCACCGATAACGCGCTGGGGCTCTGGCTCGTCGCCGTACCTATTGTTGGAAGTCTGATTGTTGGTCTCATGGCGCGGTTTGGCTCAGACAAGATCCGGGGCCACGGCATTCCAGAAGCAATTGAAGCCATCCTCTACGGGGAGAGCCGGCTGTCGTTCAAGGTTGCGCTGCTCAAGCCGCTTTCCTCCGCCATCTCCATCGGCAGCGGCGGGCCGTTCGGGGCCGAAGGCCCGATCATCATGACTGGCGGCGCGATCGGCTCGCTTTTCGCGCAGGCGTTCCACTTGAGCGCGGCAGAGCGCAAGAGCCTCCTGGTGGCCGGCGCGGCAGCGGGCATGACGGCGATTTTCGGCACGCCTATTGCCGCCATCCTCCTCGCCATCGAGGTCCTGCTTTTCGAATGGAAACCGCGCAGCTTTGTGCCGGTCGTCGTAGGCGTGCTGACTGCCTGGCTCTGGCGCCCTCTGCTCATCGACACCGGGCCGCTGTTTCCGGCGCACCATGCCCTGGCGCTGGATCCCAGGGTTCTTGGCATCGCCCTTATTGTCGGTATCCTGACCGGTACCCAGGCAGCCCTGCTCTCCAGCGTCCTGTATAAAGTCGAGGATCAGTTTGCTCGGCTGCCACTTCATTGGATGTGGTGGCCGGCAGTTGGCGGCCTGGCCGTCGGCCTTGGCAGCCTTATCGACGCGCATGTGCTCGGCGCCGGCTACGACAGCATCCAGGGCCTCCTCAGCGGTTCACTGGCGCTGCGAGCGGCGATTGCACTGCTGGCGGTCAAGGCGGCGGTGTGGTTGATTGCGCTGGGTTCGGGCACGTCGGGAGGCGTCCTGGCGCCGTTGCTGCTACTGGGCGGCGCGCTCGGATATCTCCTGGGCGAAGTTCTGCCGGGCGGTAGCGCTCTGTGGGCATTGGCGGGCATGGCAGGCATTCTCAGCGGAGCCATGCGTGCGCCGCTGATGGCTGCCCTGTTCGCTGTTGAACTGACTGGGGATTTCGTGATGCTTCCCCTCACGCTTGCGGCATCCGTCGGGGCCTATGCCGTCAGCGTTCTCGTCATGCCCCGTTCCATCCTTACCGAAAAGATCGCAAGGCGCGGCCGGCACATCCTGCAGGAGTATACCGTCGATCCGTTCGAGTTTCTGCAAGCCTCGCAGGTGATGTCCGCGGAACCGGAGACATTGCCAGAGACGATGACCATCGCAGCGGCCATCGCATTCTTCGGCAGCGAGGCGCGCCACCGCAGCTATCCTGTCGTGGACGGCATCGGATTGCTGCAGGGCCTAGTCTCTCGGTCCGATGTGCTGGGCTGGCGACTCGGTGCGTTCGAGGACAACATCTCGCTTGCCGAAGTCCTGGGTGACGTATCGCAGCCCCATGCCAATCCGCGCGATCCGGTCGCCCGCGTTGCTGACCTGATGGTCGAGACGGGGGTCGGCCGCATTCCCGTCGTCGAGCCGGCGTCCGGCAAAGTCGTCGGCATTCTCACCCGGCATGACCTGTTGAAGATCAGACATGTCCATCGCGGATCTGAGGTGACCCGCAGCCGCGGTACCCCTACTCATCAGCAAGATCGGTAGCCCTGTGAGCCGATGATCAGCTGTAATATTTTCAGCCTGCGTAGTTAACATCGACAAACAGACGCGTGAACTCGAGCGGGGTTGGGGCGGCGCCAAGCCGGGCGCCATCCTCGCGAGCGGCGAGCCACACCATATTGATGTGGCTAGCCTGGTCAGCGGAAAACCGCATGCGGCTCGCCACGATGTCGTGCCAGCGCCCGGGAAGATTCCAGATTTCCTGGAAATAGACCTCCGATGCGTCCAGGATCGCTTCCTTGTCGGGATCAAGCGCCCCGATGGCGCGCAGCACGTAGCTGTCCAGCAGCTCGAGAAACGGCTTGTCTTCGTGCCGGTTCATTCGAACTCCGCGATCGAAAGCGCACGAGGCTCGCCATTTCTAGCCTCATCGTGTGCGGCCGATGACCGGCGTCACTGCTTCAGCGCCGCCCGCGCGACCCCCTTTATGAGCCTTGCCTTTGCGCGCGCTGACAGACCGTCGGTCAGAAGCTCGCGGCTGAGCCTGCGCAGCAGATGCCGCAACTCCGAAGCCGACGGGCTTCTCAAGTCGCCCATCCGCGCGGTAAGCGCAGGATAATACCATTTCACACGCGGCGCCTTCTTCACGCGGCCTCTTTCAGGTCCGTCACCCAGCCAGATCCAAAGGATCATGAACGCCGTAGCGGCGGTGCCGAAGGCCAGAACCATGACCCTGATCCCGCCGCCCCCGTCCCACAATGCGCCGCCCATCAGAAGGGCAGTCATCAGGACAGGAGCGGCGAAGGGGTGATGTGTCTTTTGACCGGCGGCAACGCTGAGCGAGCATGCCATAGCAACGATCAACAGGCTCGCCGCTATTTCTGCTGCCGAGGTTATACATACGAGGATCAAGTCCATGACCACCTCCTCTCCCAGTCAATCGGGATTGCGAGGCAATGATACCGCATCCCCTGCTGCGGCATCAAGGCTGAGATGGGGCCGGTCCGGTCGCTTGATCTCCCCGGGCTGTTGCTGCCATGGGAGATCGCACGTTGGCATAGAGTCAGCGACCGGGATGCAGCTCCGGCCTGGCTACTGGATTGTCGGTGGTGCAGGATTGTGCTCTGCGACAAGGCCATTGAACAACAGGAACGCGACCATGTGCGCACGATTTCGCGTCCGGGTTTTGAGGCGGACGTTTTCAACATGCCGCTCCACCGTGCACGGCGCAATCGAGAGCCGGATCGCGACTTCCTTTGCCGACAGTCCATAGGTGACGAGGCTAACTATCTCGCGCTCACGGCTTGTGAGCGAAGGACTCGTGCTTCCCAAAGCCATTTTAAATTGCCCCCAAATTAACCATTTGATTCTGAAGGTTATGTTATAGTTTTCTGGCTACTTCAGTTGGACCTCTGCGACTCGGTATACACGTAAGTCCCGTTAACTTCCTGCTTATTTTTGTGGGGGATTTTCAGGAGGGGCGCCACCTCCAATACGGCTTGGCGGCAAACTGGCCGGCACTCGCCTATTGTCCCGATCCTTGGCTTGTTGCCTACCGGACTACCAACTTCGGGGCCCGCGGCCGAGCCGCGTAAACTTCGGGCCAGCCCATTACCTCAATATTAGTAGGGAAACTGCGCCGCTTTCAGTGGTCCGCCGAGCGGAAATTCAGGTCTGGATCGTCCAGGCCGATTTCTGAAGCAGGCAACACCCTGCCGCTGAGCTTCGAGTCGATCATCAGGATGAAGAACTCGAGGAGATCGCCGTCGTCCTGCGGCCAATTTCCAAATGACGCGGCCTTGAGAGCCTCACGGACGTCTTCTTCGGTTGCGCCAAGCAGTGTTTCAATTGCCTTCATAGAAACCAAGTATGCGATCAGAGGGGCGGCGCCAACTCCCGGAAAAATGAGGCCTGCCTCTTTTCCATAGTCCTGGCCGAAACTCGGTCGAGGCCGACTGAAACACATGACGGTCCCGCTATGGACAATCCGACCATCGGATGCGCACGACCGGGCTGGAGCCGAACGTCCCGGTCTCCCAGCTCATCGTCGCCTGCTGCCTGTGCCCTGGCGCTCGGCCTCGATCTTCTTGTTTATCGTGATATCGAAGCATACTCCCGGGAAACGGATGCAGCTGCCAGTGGCATCCAGGACCGCCCTGCCCTGAGCCGAAATCCAGTGGATTTCTCCCAGTCGGTCAAAAATGCGATACTCCGACTGGTAATGATCCCCGTAGCGCACAGCATTGTTAATCTGAGACTGAACAAGAGGCAGGTCGTCGGGATGGATGCAGTGAAGGAACTCCGATACCGGCGTCCCCGCAGCAGCCCTCGCGGGATCCACGTTGTATATTACCGCAAACTGCTGGTCGGCAGTCACCCGATCATTCACAACGTCC
The DNA here is from genome assembly GCF_015594425.1 of Novosphingobium sp. HR1a. Taxonomy (NCBI): domain Bacteria; kingdom Pseudomonadati; phylum Pseudomonadota; class Alphaproteobacteria; order Sphingomonadales; family Sphingomonadaceae; genus Novosphingobium; species Novosphingobium sp. HR1a. Next base: position 465 of record NZ_JABXWS010000072.1, on the reverse strand, counting down.
CATTCCCAGGACCCAATTGGATCGCCGATAGACAACGCTGCCTGAAGCCGGGCGGCAGCCTTCTTGCGATCCTGCTCCGCTCGCACCCTCTCCGTCGTTTCGCGGGTAATACACAGCAACCCGGCCACGACGTTGCTGTCGTCCCAGACCGGGGAATAGGAGAACGTCCACCAGCTTTCTTCAGGAACTCCATCACGATGGATGTCGAGCCGCATGTCGATCATTTCGACATTGCCGCCAGAGTAAGTTTCGCGAACAAGTGGCTCGATATCGCTCCAAATGTCATGCCAAAGTTGTTCGAAGGGTCTGCCCATCGCGCCCTTTACCCGTTGCCCCAAAATCGGTCGGTACGCGTCATTGAAGAAAGAAAGTCTGTCGTGGCCCCACGCCAGAAACATGGGCGTCGGACAGGCGAGCAATGCGGTTACCAGCGTCTTCAGTGGCTGAGACCAACTTTCCAATTGG